>CAZSGV010000009.1:0-17202 GCA_964606565.1 uncultured archaeon | reverse complement strand
TGCAAGACTGAATTTGGAGCAGCTTCAGGCAGGTACGCGTATTGCGGAAAATCCTGAAAAGAAGAACCCGACAGATTTTGCGCTTTGGAAATTTTCGCCGGTTGATGTAAAACGCCAGATGGAATGGGATTCGCCTTGGGGCAAGGGCTTTCCCGGATGGCATATCGAATGTACGGCCATGTCGATGAAATATCTTGGCGAAAAGTACGACATCCATACAGGCGGTATAGATCACATACCCGTGCATCATACAAACGAGATTGCACAGAGCTATGGCGCAACTGGCCAGAAAAATTTTGTCAACTATTGGATGCACAACAACTTCATCGTGGTTGACGGCGAAAAGATGAGCAAAAGCAAGCAAAACTTCTACAACATGGCAGATATAGAAGCGAAAGGTTTCGACCCGCTCGCGCTTCGTTATCTTTTCCTCACTGCCCATTATCGGACTAAGATGAATTTCACTTGGGACAGCCTGGCAGCAGCCGAGCGCACGTTGAACACGCTGCGCAACCATGTGCTCGAATTGAAAAAATCGAAGATCTCTTCGAAAAGCGACAAAAAGAAAATCGAGGAATATGAAACGAAGTTTTTGGAAGCGGTGAATGATGACTTGAACACGCCGACTGCGTTGAGCGTGCTTTGGAAACTCGTACGTGATAATGAAATGAAGGACAAAGGCAAGTTGAAAATTATTTTAAAGTTCGACGAAGTTCTGGGTCTGCGGCTGAAGGAAGTAAAGCCGGTAAAAAAGAAACTGAGCGACGAGGTAAAAGAGCTTATCAAAAAGCGCGAGGAGTTCCGCAAAGGAGGCAAATACCAAGAGGCCGATGAAATAAGGAAACGGTTGGCCGAAGAATTTGACGTGCTGATTGAGGACACTGTCAAAGGCACCAAATGGAAATCGAAAAAGAAAACGAAGAAAAAATAAAATAGCCTTTTTAAGTTTAACTTCTGTTTTTGATTTTAATATAATTTTAATACCCTTTGCTTTCGAATAGTTACAAGAGGACAAATATGAAAATTGTGATACTTGCAGACCCGAATAGGACAGCAAAAGACCAGCCGATAATCGACGAAGCAAAAGAGGCGTTTGGAGAAGAGCAGGTCACATATGTTCCCATAACACAAGTGAGATTCGACCTTAGTAAAGGCGTGACTGTCAGATTTAACGGAGCCGATCTAGCAGAGTTTGATGGCGTAATCACGATACCAACCATCACGCATTCGGAGCTCTTCTATACTGCGCTGTGTATGCTTGACGGCCAGACAATGTCGTTTGATGCAGAAAAATATCTTCTTATCCGCAACGACGAACTGCTTTTTAATCTCCTTGAATCCAACGGCGTGCATGTGAGAAAATCCATCACAGTTGCATCGAACGCATCCCTGGACAAGATGGATGAAAATATAAAATACCCAGCTCTTGTGCGGCCGCCGAAAAAGCGTGTCATAGTGACAAGCAAGCAGACATTGAAGGATGTTATATCGTTGTACAGGATTGGAACGCCGATAAAAATCGAAACGCCCATAAAGGCTGAGAAGAACGTGTGGATCTTTGTTTTGGGGAACGAAGTGGTGGCAAGTTATGAAAAGTCCGGAAAAGCTACAAAATCGTTTGCAGTTGACAGCGAATTGAAGAACATAGCATTGAAGGTTAGAAGGCTCATCGGATGTGATTATTGTTCAATGAGGTTTCTTATGGAAAAAAACGAATGGGTACTTGACAAGGTCGCACTCTCGCCGAATTTCTCAAACTTCCAAAAAATAACGGGAGTTAATATCGCAAGATATGTTGTGAGCAGTTTTTTGGATAAAACCAGGAAAACAGAGAAGCCTTGGTGGCATGCGAGAATCGAAGAGGTTTTCAGAATCAGAAAACGGTGACAAAATATGAAAGGTTGCATAATCGGACCGAAGCAAAGAAGCGACTGCGAGATATGGCTGCTTGAAGAAGGAAGAAAGATATTCGACAAGTTTTTCTACGCGCCGATGCCGTCGATTGTTATAAGCGGGAATAAGGTGCTTTTCAAAGGCAAAAACCTGGCAGAACTTGATTTTGTGCTGCCGCGCGTTCCCCGCACGTACATGTGGTTTGGTTATAAAATACTTAAAATGCTTGAAGGCAGAGTCTACATGCCGATTGACCCGCAGGCAGTTATTGTCTCACACAACAAATTCCTCACACTGCTTGCGTTGAAAGAAGCTGGACTGCCAGTGCCACAAACATTTATGGCTGCGTCCAGAAAGACAGTCGAAGATTTGCTGGACGAGATGAGTTATCCTGTTGTTATGAAGTTGCTTTACGGAAGCTTAGGTAAAGGGGTGATGTTTGCAGAGTCCAAACAGTCTGCTGCAAGTTTTATGGACGCGCTCGAGCGATTCAAAGAACCGATATTCCTAGAAGAATACATACCAAACCCCGGCGAGGACATACGCGCATTCGTGCTCGGCGGCGGTGTTTTGGGTGCGATGAAAAGAATCGCACAAAAAGACGAGCGGAGAACGAACATAGGAATAGGCGGCACAGGAAAGCCAACCAAGCTTGATATAAAGATGCAGGATATTGCAATAAAGGCTGCTGACGTGCTTGGCATGGATATCACTGGGATAGACATAATAAAGGGACCTCACGGACCTGTGATAATCGAGGCTAACGTGAACGTGCATTTCGAAGGTATAACAAAAGCATTGGGCGTCAATGTTGCCAAAGAGATTGTTGAATTTATAAAAGCCGAGACAGCCATGCAGGACTATTCAAAAGTGGAAAGGTTTGTTGGTTGGTTGAAAAAACCGAAAAAATAATTAGTGGTGAGCGCATGAATTGGGGGAGTGAAAGAAAAAATTATCTGATTTTTGCATCATCGCAAGCGATTGAAAGGTTTTTGAAAAGAAAGATATGCCCGACAGCTGAAAATGGAATCGAATATTGTACTATGGAGCGTTTCACAGGCAATCGCATACTTTTTACAGCCGAACATGCGCAGACAAAAAGAATCGCAATAAAGGGTTTGGGCACGCGTGAATATGTTGGTGTGGGAGACAAAAACACGGGCGTGCTCGCAAAGATCGGGGCGTATTATTTGCGCTCAGCGTATCTGATGCCGCTTTTCACACGGACAGAAGCCGATGCATCCAGACCGCCTGAGGATTTGGGCAAGGGCCTGAGACTTTTTGTCTCAGTCAAGCGTGGTGGGCGGGATTATGACCAAAAAACATCATATGTGCAGATACACAAAAACCGTTCAATGCTCCCGAAACTTTTGAAATACCATCAGACTATTGAAAAGCTCGACCCCGGCGCAATAATTTCCGTGCACGGTATCAGCAAAAAAAGAAAGTTCGATTTGCTTTTTGGTTTTGGCAACGACTACGAATGTATAGGTGGGAAGAGGGAAGCGTTCAGGTTCAAGACCGAGTTCACGAATTATTTGGACCAGATTTTCAGGGAGTTTGGTGTTCGCGCAAATCTGAAGATAGCAGTATCCACTTGGCGCTTCACGGGCTCGCAAAACCACGTGCTTACAAAACACGTGATTGAACACAACCGCAGCATAAAAGACCCGAAGAAGAAACGAATCGGGTTGCAGGTAGAACTCAACTTGAGAGGACGTGTTTCAAAAAGCGATGGAAACATGCCTACAATACCTTACCAGCTGGTCGTGCAAGCACTTGGCGATTTTGTTTATAAATGGAACAACAAAAAATAGATAGTTGTAACTAAATTTCAGAAACCAGTAGCTCAATCGATACTGAATTTACTTCCTGCGCTTTTTCGCTTTTTTCAATTCTCGCAGCCTGACCTTTTTGACCACTTTCGCTCTCTTTATCCAGTTCACAGTCGCTTTTGGTGCAACTCTGGAAATCTTTCTTGATACAGTCGCTGGCGCGAGCAAGGAGTTTTCAACTTTCACTATGTCTTTTCTTTTCATGCTCTTGCTTTTCAAATGCATGGCTGTTGAAACTACGTTCCTGTTCCTGTCCAGCCTCAGCGCGCTCACGACCTTCGGAGAATTTCCTGATTTTATGTGGTCTATCACTGTGCCTTTTCTAATCATGCCAATTATTTTCGCCATAATTATAATTCAATTGTGGTATAAATAAAACACGGCTTTATTTTTATTTTTATTTTTAAAACACCGGAAGTCAGGCTTACGAACTACTTTTAAATTCTACGCATCAATATAGTTTCGAGGGCATTTTGAATTTTTCGCCGCTCAACACGGTGCATTGCATGTCGAATGAAGACTTCAAAAAAATCCAATCTTATTATTCTCGGCCGGAAGTGCAAAAGGCTATAATCGAAGTTGCAAAAGACCGCGAAATAGTCTCTGTTTTTAAGGATGGTCGTTTCGGTAAGCGGCCCGACATTTTACAATACCCAGCAGACATTGTGCAGGCTGTACGCGAAGGTGCGGTGTCCTTCCATGGTTCGGTCGAACGCTGGCAACAACCGATGAAGTTAGACACCGGTATGACCAAGCAGCAGCTGGATGGGCTCCGTAGTGGCTGGGATGTTCTTATTGATGTAGATGTTCCGGACTTTGAGATTGCCAAGCTGACTGTGAAGCAGATAATCGTCGCACTGAAAGATCATGGCGTGCGTAGTTGTGGGATAAAGTACACTGGCGGCAAGAGCTTTCACATCGGCGTTCCGTTCGAATCGTTGCCGCAAAAGGTTGATATGAAAGCCACGCAAGTTCAATATCCAGAAGCAATGCAAAAAATAATAGAATACATAAAATGGTACACGACTGAACCTTTGCGCGACGTGCTGTTGACGATTGCAACGCCCACCGAGCTGGCAGAAAAAGTTGGAAAGAATATCACAGATATTGTAAGCGAGGAAGGAATCGAACCGTTTAAAATTGTGAATATGGACATCTTCGGTTCAAGGCACATGTTCCGCCTGCCATATAGCCTGCATGAGAAAAGCCTGCTCGTGAGTCTGCCTATAAAAGTCGAACAAATTGATAAATTCCAAAAAGAAGATGCAGCGCTTGAAAGGGTGAAAGTTGTAGAAAAGTTTCTGGTGATGGAAAAGGAGATGCGTGATGCAGAAGCGCTCGTTGTCGAAGCTTTTGACTGGGCCGCGAGGTATATGAAGGAAAAGCCGCAGGCATTGCCAAAGCCGAAAATGAAAGCAAAGATGAGGAAAATACCTGAAGCTCAGTTCCCGCCGTGCGTACATGCGATTTACAAAGGTCTGGCAGACGGCCGTAAGAGAAGCGTGTTTGTGTTGATAAACTTCCTTCGCAACATGGGGTGGAAGCCTGAAGAAATACAAGAGCGAGTTATGGAATGGAACGAGAAGAACTACCCGCCCCTACGCGCGAACTACATCCGCTCGCAGCTGCGCTGGCACATACAACAAGACCGAAACCTGCTGCCGCCGAATTGCGACAATGAAAATTTTTATTGTGCATTCAACGTATGCAAGCCTGATGGCATTTGTGCGTCTGGTGCGAAAATCGACCTGAAAACGGGCATACTGCCGTGCTCGCCTTCGATAACAATCAAAAACCCCGTGAATTATGCTTTCAGAAAGATGAGGCGCGAAGGGAAATTGCGAGAAGGAAAAAAGCGACGCTCGAGGACTCGCCGAACCGCTAAATTTAAAAATGCTGGGAAGAATAGATAATCAGTCGTTGAAAGATGATTGATGATTGCCTTTCTGAAGGATTTCGAAACGTAAGGTGTAAAATATGGAATCAAATACACACTACATGGGAAATTACGAAAATGAATTAATGGAAGGGCTCCCGCCCCCAGCATACGTTATTGAAAAACTTGGGAAAATCTTAAACGCTAAAATCGAGAAGAACGATGGTTGCAATGCGAGTTTGTTAATACCGCCAGGAAAAGCTGAAGGCTATTCGTATTCAGCCACTCGCTTAGACATTTACATCAAAGGAAGAATAATAGATCTTTCACGACCTATCCCAGAAGAAATAAAGAAAGGAGTAGAAGGAATGAAAGAAATAGCAAAGATGGGATACGTGTTTAGAATACATCATTGACTGTGATACGATGAGCAACGGCGAGGGTAAATCAGAGACAATAACGTTCGAACTAATACGAAGAATACAGCGCGAGGAGCAGCGTGTGCCGAAGCTCACAAAACTGCCACCTGGGTTTTACAACAATGTAAAGTCGTACTTGGAAAAAAAACGCAGCGTTAGCAACAGAAGGATGGCTATTGAGGCAAAAAGTGCTGAAAGGCTTGTGAAAGACATATTCAACCGACGCGAGAGGAAAGTATCCAACTTGTCGCTCATTGCCGCGCGCACGAACATACCACCGGAAAATCTCACAGAAGAAGAACAGGTATTTTTTGACCAGATAATATCTGTTGTGAAAAGCAGACGCGAGAACATATTGTCAAGCCTTCTTATGAAAAGTCCTGAAGAGAAGACAGATTTGATAGTTTTCAAAGAAGACGTGCCTGCTTTTGTCGGAGCGGACATGAAAAACTACGGACCGTTCAAGAAGGGGAATATAGCAAAGCTGCCGGATGAAAACAAAAAGATCCTGCTTGAGCAAAATGCCGCAGAGGAATTTAAAATTGGTAAATAATGCCAGCTTAATCTAACCCAGACTAACCGAATAACTTGAATCTAATCTTCTCCAACTTGCGCTTTACATTCCACTTTAGGCTGTAGCGTGTTCTGGGGGAAGGCATCGGCAGCCTGACCTTGTATTTTATTCTAAGAATTTCGGTCATAATCCCTTCGTAATGTTTGAGGTAAAGAAGCATTCCACCGGATATCAACGACATAACGACAACGGATGTGAGCATGTAGTGTATAGGCACGAGAACAAATTCGCCAGTTGTTATATTCAATAAAGACAGTGCTGTGACAATAGCTATGAGTACGTCCAGAGCCAGCGAGCCGTAGGCAAACATGTCCATGGCTCGTTGTATTTTTGCTATTTTTTTGTTAGTGAGATACGAATATTTTATTGAAGACCGTTTCTTTAACTCCACTTTCAACACCTATGCATCAAAAAAAACTAAACCACTATTAATAAATTAGGTTTTTAACAGGAAAAAGTTAAGAAATTTAAAGACAAAAAAATTTAATAAGTTATCAAACAAGGTAAATTAAAGGATATTGGAAGGGAATTTGAATGAAGTATCCAAAGAAGACACGCATTTATTGCCCGTATTGCAAAAAGCATACTGAACATACAACCGAGCAAGCAAAACGTAAGACAAGAAGGAAAATGGCACAAGGCCAGCGACGCTTCTTGCGCAAGATGAAAGGATATCACAGTTTTCCGAAGGAGAACCCGAAAGGACGCGAAAAGCCGACCAGACGCATTGATTTGAGATTCAAATGCACTGTATGTGGTAAAAAACATGGAAAGGGTTCTGGATTCCGCGTGAAAAAATTTGAGCTGAAGTGAGAAGGGGGATGAAAAAATGAAAGCAAAAGTACCTGCACCAAGAAGCAAATTCTTGGAAGTCGAATGTACAAAATGCAAAGAGAAGGCCATAGTTTTCAGCAAGGCTTCGACACAGATAAACTGCGAAAATTGCGGCGAAGAGCTTGTGATTCCAACAGGCGGACAGGCATACATAACAGGAAAGATATTACGAGTCCTGGATTGATGCGGACTCTTGGTGCTAGAGTTTCAATGTTGTATGCTTTTCAAAATCGTTATAATCCCTTTTGTAAGAAGAACCACGGATATTATTTTCACTAGTACAGAAGCTTCGAAGAAAAGTATGCCTCCGGCAATCAAATCCACTATTCCCAATGCTACGAACAACATATCCATATTTTTCAATTAAAGAGCAGGACTTAAATGTTTTCTCAAATCGTTTTTTTTCAAATCTTCAGTCATCTTTTCTTTTTTGCCCGACGCTTGGTTTTTTGCTTTGTGCGCTTTCGTCTGGCTTTAACAGGCTTTATCGAATTTATCCTTTTTCTCATTACTGTAACGCCAAGGCTGGTGAAAATTATGCTCATGAAAATCACTGCAACAACTATGTCCGCATATGTTTTTGCATAAGCTATCCCGTACATTATCGGGACTTGTGTTAGCACAGCTGCGGCAAGTCCGCGCGGCATCAAAACGCTCATTAGACTTTTCACACTACCCTTTGAATCGGTTTGGAAGTCCATGCCTATTGTGGAAGTGAATACAGTAAGAAACCGCATAGCCATCAGAATTATAGTCAATGCTAATCCTAAGAAGATGACATACAGATTGCCGAAAGTCACTATAAGTCCCAGATAAACAAAGAAGAACGTGCGTATGAGGAAAGAGACTTCGTTGTGGAAACGCCCGACTTCAGCATGCATTATGGCCTCCTTCTTCAATTTTATCATATTTGATATCTCTCTGCTGTTGGCCAGCACAACGCCGAAAACAAACGCCGCGATCGCACCGCTACCGTTGACGCTTTCAACAAACGCGTAAAGCAGCAGCAACACAGCCAGAACAAGCATATATTCAAATTCCCTTCGCCTGAGCCTTGACAGCCCGGCAATCCATACCATGCCCACAATAAATCCCATAGTCGCTCCTATGGAGAACGAACCCATCAGACTGTTCCCAGCCTCAGCAAGCGAATAATTGCCAAATACCATTAGTTCTACCACCACAATGGCAACGATTATGCAAAACGCGTCTGTGAGTGTTGATTCTATATTCAAAAGCGTCCTTATGTTCTCATCCACTGGCAGTCGTTGAGTTATTGAAATTATTATAGGCGAGCTTGAGCCTCCCAGTATCGCGCCAAGCAGCAAGCCGTTCATCAATGGCCAGCCAAGAACGTAAAATGCAAACGCAGCGCATGCTATCATCGAAAAAGCGATGCCCAAACCTGCAAGAAGTATCGAGCGTGGCGACTGCTTTATGAGTGTATATATGTTAGTCTGCAAACCGCCCTGAAAAAGTATTATCATTATTGCTAGCGCTGCGAAAAAGGGAGTAAGCGCAGCAAACATTGTGGCATCGACCACATTGAAAGCCGGTCCCAACAAGACTCCCAACACAAGAAGCCATATTATGTCTGGAATCATCGTCTTTTTGAAAAAATAACTCCCAACATAACCCAAAATGATTATCAAACCCACTGCGGCAAATACAATTGGTACAAGCATTCAAACGCCTTTTATTTCACAAGCCTCTTCATACGCTTTAATTAAAATTGGCAAATTCTGCCTATAACTTTTTTCTTTCACACCGTTTCTTCTTCAAACCATCTCTTCTTCTATACGTATCATTTCGTTTATTTTAGTCGTCCGCTCGCCTGCTATCCCGAGCTTTATATAGTCGCATGACAATCCCACAGCCAGATGGCAAATGAGCGTGTCTTCGGTCTCGCCTGAGCGGTGCGACACCACAGTCTTCATTCCGTTCTTCTTTGCCTGTTGCACGAATTTGATTGTGTCTGTTATTGTTCCCACTTGATTCGGTTTGACAAGCACTGTGTTCGTTGCCTTGTGTTCCATGCCCTCTCGTAACCGTTGCAGGTTCGTTGCGTACAAATCATCGCCGCACACCATGACCCTACCCCCGATCCTATGCGTCAGCGTGGCATGTGAAACGAAGTCGTCCTCCTCGAACGAATCCTCGATGTAAACTATTGGAAAACGTTTTGCTAAATCCTCGATAAAATTCAGCTGCTCTGTCCGTGTCAGCTTGTTGTGCCTGTAGATATACACATTCCCGTTCCACATATGCGATGCTGCAACATCAAGCCCCATTTTCAACAACTTTTCGTTTGCCACTTTTTTCAGAACACGCAGCACGGTTTCATGATTTAACGCAGTCACCCACGCAGACTCCACGTTTTTGCCGTATGCAAATGACGTGTCCTCTTTTTTCAGTTCTTCTTTAGTTTTGTGGTAAGCTTCGGAAAGCAATGCCGCTGAGTTTGCAAAGCTCTTTTGGTGCACTGACAAAAGCAGGAATTCTTGTATGTCTGACTGGCCGTGCCAGCCACCGACCATGTTGCAGAGTGGCATCGGCATATTTGGCCTACTTTGTTTGGTCTGTTCGTACACATATTCGAAAATATCCATACTTTCATCAAGCGCAAACGCTTTCAGAAACGCTGACGATATGCCAAGCGCGACATTGCCGCCGATCTCCCTGAAAGCCGGGCTCTTGTCTATTGCATGCAGTGTCAAATCCACGTCTTCCTGCGTATCAAAGCTCTCTGTACGAAACTGCCTAGCGACTAGAGCGAATTTTCTTATTGCATCATCTGCTGCAAGTGTTACGGCTTCGTGTTTGCCAGCGCTTGTTCCCATTGGCACCGAGCTTTGGACAGTGCCTTTTTTCGTACGCAGCTCGATTTCTATTGTTGGCACAGCTGTAGTCGCAAAAATTTTTCTGATTTTCAATCCGCGCACAAGCATGTTCAATCTAAATTAGAATTCGTTTTGTCGGGTAAAAAGTTTTGATTACCTTTATCTTCCGAATATAAACCTCATCAACCCTCTGCCGCTCATCTTTTTCAACGAGCCTTTTTTCGCGGATTTTTCATCAAACTTTTTGACAGCGTCCTTCTTTTTTCCGTAGACGAGCACAGGCACTTTACCGTATTCATGATTGCCGCTTTTGCTTGATGTGATGTGATCGCATGTAAGCACAACGATGCCGTCAAAGTCTTTGTACGACTCGAGACGTGCATCTATCTCTTCTATTACTTTGCGTTTGCGCGCCGGGTCCTTGTCGTGTGCAGCCTCGTCAGCGCCTTTGATGTGGGCGTACACAAAATCATACTCTGTCAGTGCTGCTTCTATGTTCTCAAAAATGAAATCCAGCCAGTCGTTGTGATTGTCAAACTCGGGCACGTTTATTGAATTGAAACCGGCCAGCATGCATGTAGCTTTCATAACCCCGTTTTCAGCTATGCTTACAGCGTTTTTTATCCTCCAACGACTCGCAAAATTAGGCAAGGCGAACAGTTTGTTGCCAGCCTGTCTTGCCAAAATATAATTCGCAGGAAGCAGGCCTCGATCTATTCGCTCGGAGTTCTTCTGATGGAAGTGTATGACATTTCGTGATTTGTCAATGAATTCTTGCACAAGCTTGGCAGATTCCTCTGCTTCAGGCTTAAGTGCTTCAACACGGCCAACTGCCTCGCCGACTCCCACATCGTTTCCCTTGATTTTATCAGAAACGCGTTTCTTAATGATAAGAACAGCTCTGTGTCCATACGTGCGCATGAACAGGTAGTCAGCACCGATTTTAACGTTTTTGTTGATGCGCCTGGCAATCTCGTCCAGTCCGTATGTGCTTCTGCCCGCTCTTCGATCTTTAACAACCATGTTCCTGTCCACAGTTGCAAAATTGCACCTGACAGCCAAATGTCCCTCTCTATAAGGCATGCCTGAGCCTGCAGCTTCAAGCGGGCCGCGATCCAAAGGGTATCTGCTTGAAGTATATCCGAGCAGATTAACATTGGCATATTGGCTTACGCCTTTGATATTGATCTTTTTCCACATGGATTTTGTGATAAGCGTCAGCTCACCGCAAGCTCCGTTCGCGGCCAGCCAGTCTATGTTCGGCTTTTTGGCCTCAGAAAGGGGCGTTTTGCCGTTTTTTTGCGTGTCTGCAAGCCCGTCAACAACAATAAAAACGATTTTCTTCTTAGTTTTTTTAGTAGTTTTCCGCTTTTTACTTTTCACACTGGTTTTTTTAGTTTTTTTACGTTTTTTAGCGACCATCTATATAGTAATTTGTTTTAGAAAGAGATATGCTTTTGTAGCTTGGTTAATAAAAATAATAAAAAAATTCGTTTAAATTTCACCAAGGTTGTATAGTCTGATTTCCAATGCAGCTTCTGAATGTAATCCTCTATGTCCTTCCTTGACCATTGTACCCAATCCTATTCTTCCTGGATGGTATCTTCCCCTTGCATAGTCTGCTCCACTCTTCCCTGCATCATGTTTTAGTCGTCTTTCAATGTTTGTTTCTGGTCTGAATTGTGCCATTTTTTCTACCTCCAGTTGTTGTTATCTCCAACCTATCTCGTCTAGTGTTTTCTGTGCGTATTCTGCCAATTTCTTGGAAAGATTTGTTTTTGCAATAATCAACTTGTGTTTGACAATTGGATCTTTGCCACGAGTCTGCTCGACATTCCATAAAGCCATAAAAGCAGTCTGCAACTCTAACCAGAACAAGGCTTTTCCTAGGCACTCTTTCATTTCCGGCAAGGTCTGCGCGTCGAGTGCCAATCGTTTCCATTTGCTGTATTGCTCTGAACATGTTGCCATTTGCGTTTCTATAGGCATTTTTGTTGCACCATTGTGTTGTTGTCTTGTTGTTTTCACTTGAGCTGTTGTCACTTTCTAATGGTTACTATGCACAGAAGTAATATATAAATGTTACTGTTTAGTGGTGACATAGTGAAGGCGTAGTTGAAGTTGTTGAAGAGCCGGCTGTATTTATTTCATTTAGCTTTTTTGCTGATTCCTGATTTCAGGAGTATCACGCCAATCGCAAACAAGCTGATAACGAATGCGGTAAGAAGCTCCACAGGGCTTAAGAAAAATTGACCAGTATAACTTTGACCCTCCGGGTTCACATCAACAAAAGAAGACAGGAGGATCGTACCTAAAGCGACCATTATCAAGCTGATTGCCACTAGTCTGAACATTCTTCTTGCTTCTTTGACTCCCATAATTAATTAAAGTGGGTTATAAGTTAAATATTCTATTATTCTCGACTGGTGCAGTTGCATCGAATCCCTTTTGTTTGAGCTCTTGTGCAAACTTTGGAGTGTTGTCTCCGTGCACGCAGAATATTTTTTTCGGGCTGAGGTTTTCAATGAACGCGAAGAGGTCTTTGCGACCCAGGTGCGAGCTGAAGTCCAGACGGCGCACACCCATCTTTATCTTAAGCTCGTGTGTTTTGTTGTCGCGGTCTTCTAGCACAAGCCTTCCAGTCTCCATAAGTGTGTGGCCGGATGTTCCTGGGACTTGGAACCCGGTCAATGTCAGACTGCTTGCCCTGTCACCATGAAACTTTTGCAAATACCACACAATCGGTCCGCCGCTGAGCATGCCACTGGTCGTCAGTATGACGCACGGGTTTTTGATTATCTTTTTGCGCTGGCGTTCGCTTGTTATGTAATGAACCTTCCGCAGAGCCTTGTCCAGCGATGTGGGGTCGCGAATTGATTTCGGACTGCTGTTGATAATCGTTGTTGCTTTCTTTGCCATGCCGTCCATGTATAAAGGATAATCTATGCCGTGCCTGTGGAGGATGAGCAGGACTTCTTGTGTACGTCCGATTGCGAAGTTTGCTATGAGTGCTGTGCCGTCGTTTGCAAGAGTCGAATTTATTGTTTTAATCAGCTCCTTCTCCTGCCTTTTTCTGTCCGGATGCTCGCGGTCCGCATATGTGCTTTCGGTTATTAGCACGTCCACCTCAGGCAGCTTTGTGTCTGCTACTCTGACTAAGCGCGTGCGGTCTGTGTTAAAGTCCCCTGTATAAAGCAGTGTGTTGTATTTTCCTTTGTTCTTCATTTTCAAAAAAGTCATCATGCTGCCAGGTATGTGGCCTGCATCGTATGTGATTGCTTTCGTGTTTCCGATTGTCACAGACCTCTTGTATTCGATGTGTTTGAAATGCTTGATTGTACTTTGCACATCTGTTTTTGTAAACGGCAGGTTGGTGCCTTCGTTTTTTGCAATCTTCAGCGAATCGTTCAACAGCATCTGGACCATCGGCCTGCTTGGCGCAGCTGCATAGATCGGACAGGAGTTATTTTTCATTAGAATTGGCAATCCTCCGCTATGGTCGAGGTGCGCATGGCTTTGAAAAATCGCGTTCACTCGTCCTTTCACAGCATGTGGGAATGTAGGCGGAAACTCTTGTAGGTTCGTTCCATAGTCAAGCACTATACGCTCGCTGCCAGTTTCAACAAGGATGCCGCTCGAACCCACAAAGTTCGTAGCGCCAAGAAAAGTCAACTTCATAAAATATCCCCGCAGGTCATTTCCATACAATATCTTTGTAGATTTGAAGAAATAAGTTTAAATCATTAAATTAAGTTTATAAAAAATTTTTCTGTCTTCTGTAACTCTGTCTATTATAGATAACTCGTACAGTCTAGGTGCTCTTCAAGTGATTTTTGTTATTGATTTCAGAGCGTTCGCTGTGGTTATAGTTATGCTATTGTGCTGAAGTTGTACTGATTAATAATTAAGAATTTGTTTGAACCAGCAGAAATTTTTGTTTACAACATTACGGAGTTTGTTTACGTTAACTGAAAATTGAGTGAAATAGTTGTCTTTTGTGCTCTTTACAGAAAGCTTTAAATAGTTTACTACCAATAAGTAACGATATGAAAATTAAAGATCTCAAACTCCCATATCCAAGAGGTAGGTTAAGCGAATTGGAAAAATACAAGGAAAAGCTTTTAGCAGAAGACAAACCTGATGAGCAGAGATCGGCTATGGATAGTTATACTAAAAGACCGATAGAGCGTAGAACAATACAGCTGAAAAGACAGGAAGCTGTCTCACCAATTCTAAAAAAGCTTATGGTAAGCGAGCAGTCGGCTGATATGGTCCCTTTGAAGGCAATTGGTTCGAACGTCATCGGAAATTTGTTCGATCGTGTGAGGTTCTTGAGAGAACGCATTGAAGAAATAAAGACATTTATAGAAGAGCGTAAGATTATGCACGAGCAGTCTAACAAAGATATCGATGCTAATATAGCTGACATAGAAAAGATTATTCCAACAATCTCAGACAGGGAAGAGATCAGAGAGTTCAAGATCAACCTCAACCTTTTGAAGATGGAGAAGCGCAAGGAGGACAACCTGTTCTGGAGGGACATGGTATCTCTCAGAAACCAGTTGAGAGAGCTCAGCGAACAGTTTGAAACTGAATCAAAAATATCTGAACTTTTCAGTGATTTGGACACGACAATTTAAAACCGAGCATAGCAAGCAAACAATTCAACAATGCAATAAAATCAACAACACAAAAAAAATCAAAAAAATCAAATAAGAGGTGAGCAACAATGAACGCATTTGATGCAAGAATAAAAGAACTATACGAAAGTGGTATGACTAGCTCAGAAGCTGTAACAGAAGAATTGATAAGGGAAAATATTGAATATTTCGCTAGTTTACCTTTGGGGGAATGCTTGGCGCTTAAAGAAAGAGTTAGAGAACTAAAACGCTATACTCAAATCTAAAATCTACCAAAAAAAAAATAAGTGATTGAAATGGATGAAAGAGCAAAAATTTCAGACGATATAAAGAGACTCGTACCCATATTGGGAAAGAAGAAAGCCACAAAGCTTGAGAGTGCATACTTGCTCGGAGACGAGGCTTATAGAAAGAGGATTTTAGAGATAATCGATGCTTTGAAAGCTACTGTCCTTGCCGACGGGAGCTTGAAAGATTCTGTACTTATACAACCTCCTGAAAAGCATGTTGCAGCTATCGGAGACTTCCAGCTAGGCACAATACTGTACGGGCAGAAAGAGCTCTATCCGCTTCAAGTTAACAAAGACGATTTGCTCACGCACATAGGGATATTTGGATCCTCTGGCTCAGGAAAGACAAACATTATTCATTATCTTACTGAAACACTGACTAAGCTCGATATACCAATATTGATTTTCGATTTTTCAAAAAGAAACTATCGTGATTTGCTCCAAGTGCCAGAACTCAAAGGCAAAATAAAAGTATACACAGTCGGCAGAAATGTTATACCTTTCCGTTTCAATCCGCTCAAGCCACCGGAAGGCGTTCAGATTTCGCAATGGGTGAAAGAGTTCGCTGAAGTGTTCGACCACGCTTACTGGCTTTTGGGTGGAGGCAGGCATGTTATACTGAAAGCATTGGACGGCTTGTACAAGATGCACGAGCCAGATTATCCGAAGATGGAAGATTTAAAATTGTGGATTGACAAGCTTGGATATAAAGAGCTTTCTTCAAGAGAGCGCAACTGGGTAGCCACAGCCAAGCGACCTCTGGAAGCGCTTTGCATGCGCGAAACAGGCGAGATATTCGACTGCGACAAAGGCTTGACGCCTGACAAGTTCTTCGCCAGCGGAAACATAACGATTCTTGAGCTCGATGCGCTTTCGAACGACGACAAAACATTTTTCATAGAAATAATATTGCAGTGGCTTAGGGATTGGCTTTTGGTCAGCGGCAACAGGGAACAGCTGCGAGGTGTAATAGTGCTTGAGGAAGCTCATCATGTGCTTAACAGAGAAAAAACAAGAAAGTTCGGAGTGGAGACAGTCACAGACCTTATATTCAGGGAGATAAGAGAGCTGGGCATCGGCATGATATACGTAGACCAGCACCCGTCTTTGGTAAGCTATCCTGCGCTTGGAAACACATCTACGCACGTTTACATGAACTTGGGCCTAGATACAAAATACTCGTCTGATATCCAGGACGCTTCAAACATGCTAGGACTCGCTACAGACGATGAGAAAGACTATCTCAGGCGTTTGCCTGTAGGACACGCTTTTATATTGATTAGAAAGTCCGTATTTCCTAACCCGTTCCTTGTGAAGTTCCCACTTATGCAACTGCAAAAAGGGAAGATAATGGACGATGATCTCCGTTCGTATATGGGCGAGCAGCTGATTGCAGAGATAAAATCAAAGAAAGAAGAGATGCTTTTTACTAACGGCACAAGCTCGAAAAACTTGGACCCGAAAACCTTTGTAAAAAAGATTGTGAACAAGCAGGCTGTTGAAGCACGATCACAGCGTGTCAATAGTAAAGGCTGGAGCATACTATCAGCACTGGCAAATGCAGAAGGAGCATACACGTCTGAAATCTACAAGAAGCTGCATATGTCTTACAAGACTTTCAATAAAGAAGTTAAGCAGCTCATAGACATAGGCTTTGTTGCATCCAGGCCAGCAAAAGTTTATAAACGCACAGCTGTATATTTTTTCCTTACGCAAGCAGGCGAACTTGCTTTTGCGTTAAAGCATGGCACGATAAAAGAGCACAAGTCGAACGTCAGCTTGGAAGCGCTGAAGAAATACACGATTGATGCGCTAACGCTCAAAAGATGGCTCTTAAAAAGTTCAAAAAGCGAACCTAGAAAATCTAGTGAATATGAAAGGTATTTAAGCTTTAAAATCGATGGAAAGAACACAGTAGTAAATGTAGAAGTTACTACAGATAAAGGACAAATAGACAACGATGTAAGAAAAGCTCTGGCAAGCGGCGAAGGGTATTTCGTG
>CAZSGV010000008.1:6184-17388 GCA_964606565.1 uncultured archaeon | reverse complement strand
CTGCAACGCTGTATGCGTGATGACCTTCTTCCCGCGGCTTTCCAAAAACTGCTTGACTTTTTCAATAGCATCAACGAACTGTATGCTTGTCGCAAGCCCGATTTTTTCATACGGTTCGAGTTTTGCGAATTCTTTTTCCAGAATCGATGTGGGATCTGACGGGATGAAAAATTCCCAAAAAACAACAGGCAGGTCGCTATGCGCGCCGTAATCCTCATGCCCTATGTGCAAAATGGTGTCGCAACCGAGTCGTGCGGCTTCGAAATCCCTAATATCGCATGCGCCGAAGCATGGCTCTGTGCACACAACGACTTCAAATCCGTTACTTTTCAAATCCTTCGCGATTTTTTGAATCTGCAGCTTTATGCCTTCTGGGTATTGCACAAACACGTGCTTTGCTTTGAGCTCTTTCAGCTTTTTCAATGCTAGTTTGAAATCTTCTTTCATGTATTTCACGTTTTGACTGCTCTAAAATCAAATAGAATTGGCTGTATTAAAGTTTAAAACTTGTTGAAAATTCTAAAACTTCATCAGACTGTTCACTAGTTCTTGAGTGGCTTCTTCTGTGCTTTCGTCTGTTGGCCTGACTATCTCTCGCATTATTTTCTCGATTGACTTTCTCTTTTCCTTCTCGCCGATTTCCACTATTGCACGGAACGGCTCTTCCAGCTTCACTTGTACTTTCTGCATCTCGTCTAGTCTTTTTTTCATCTCGACCATCGCGCACCAGAGCTGAGCTATTTTGACATCATCAGCCTGCACGTATGCGCCCTTGTGTCTTCTACCCATGTTTAGAATTTCTGCAAGAACTCTTTGGTCTTCTGGACCCAGAAAATCTTTCCAGTCCCCGCTATCTTTTCCTACCATTATAATCGTCCTCTATCGTTCTGCAACCTTCTATTATTCAATTATTGGTAAAATTTAAATAGCCTAAAAGAGCGAATCTATGCTTTTTTAAATATTTTGGAAACAAGCGGCCTCTTGAATTCTTCTGCCCCAGACTCTCTCTTTCTCTTGGTTCCAAACCCAATCTCGCTGGACCCTTGCCTGAAAAAAGAAACTGCGAAAACAAAAACTATGATTATTACTAGCACGATCATCAAGTCATTTTCGGGCGTAGTTGTGAATAATCCCTGCTTGCTTGGCACCTTTATCACACCTACTCGTGAATCGCTTGTTTTGCTTGAAGCTGTTATTGTAAATTCATGCTCTCCTGATGAAGCGTCGCAAGGCACAGATGCGTATGCTGTTATTGTCTTTGTCTCGCCTCTTTCGATAGTAGCAGTCGGCGCAGTTTCGATCCAACTAGCAACATCTCCGCTGGTTTTTATGCTGAACGTGTCTGTGTCCCCGTCGTTGCGTATTGTGAATGTAAAACTCGAGAGCTTGCATTTTTCCATCTCATATTGCATGCGCATGAAAATATCTGGCTCTCCACGCTTGGGCAGCACTGCTGGCTGAACGCATGCGCCGTTATCACAACCATATTCACAGTATTCTACGTTTCTCCACCTTGCATCACAATCGTCGTTGATGTATTTCTGCTGCCTGTATTTTCCAAAGCACCTGTAATCGCCTACTCCTTCACTGCACTCGCCACGGACTTCAAACACGTCTGAATAAACTGTTCTTTTTGTCCGGTAGTTGTTGCTTGAATAAACAACTTTAACTCTATAATCACCACCATTCCTGACAAATCTAGAACATTTGACATATCTTGTGCTTTCCCCAGGAACGTAAAGATGTGTGTCATCGCATTTCATCTCTCTGCAATCTCTGGCAAGCACATTATCGCAGTCATCATAACATGAACAACTGCTGCTACATTCGTCGCACCCGCCATCAGCTTCGCATAAATAAACATCAAGGTCGAAATAAGCTCCACGGTCGTCAATGTTATGCACTCTTACTGTGGTGTATGTTGTTTCTTGCTCAAACCGGTCTGCAGGAGTAGACGGAGAGACCTGAGCGCGGGATGATGTGCATCTTGAACAATAGCCGTCCGTACATCCATATGAGCATGTTTCAACCGTTCGCCATTCGCGCCTGCAATCCGAATACTGCCAAAGTCTTTGTCGCTCGTTGCCCACGCATCTATAATATTCTGTATAATCATCATCGCAACAGTCTGAGCAGGATACCGCTTCGCAGGCATCATCATCAGCGCATGCGAACACGGGTTTGGCTGAGCCGATTATTATTATCAACATCAAAGTCGACAATATCACAAGCTGTAAAATCGTATTCCGTTTAATATCCAATTTCATTGTGCTCTCCACAAAGAAAATGATGGACAGTAAAAGATAAAAAGGGTTCACAAAAGTAATTATTAAGGTGTTATATGGTGTCCGAAGTGTCAAAAGTCTCAAAAGAGGTCCGCGAGAAGGGCATACGCCTATTCCGCACAGGTCGTGTGAAAAAAGGAATCGATACAGATAGGCGAACGCACTTTGTTGTGCAAAGCGAGACTGAGCAGTATTCTGTTATTTTTGACAAGACGCGCAGCGCATGGTCATGTGATTGCAAGTTCCATTCTATGAAAGGACGTGAATGCAGCCACATCTACGCGTGCAAGTTGAGCATGAAATAGTTAAGGTGTTATCCTGTTTCTGTCGCGCGGGAACATTGTGACTTCGCGTATGTTGCTTTTTCCTGTTATAGTCATTGTCAGCCGCTCTAATCCAATGCTCCAACCGGCATGCGGTGGTGCACCGTATCGGAAAAAGTCTATGTAAAATTTAAAATCATCTGGGTTGAGTTCTTTTGATTTGAGTTGTTTGATGAGCAATTCTGGCAGATGCACACGCTGCGTGCCCGAGCATATTTCCAAGCCATTATACAAAAGGTCAAACGCGTGGCAGAGTTTTGGATTTTTTTCATCCGGCATTGCATAGAATGCCTTAATTTCAGCCGGCCAGTCTTTCAGCACAAACGCCTCTTCGCCGACAAGCTTTGTCAAAAGTTTTTCCTGCGTTTTCGAAAAATCGTCGCCCCATTTTATATCCTCGCTAGCCTTCTGCAGCATCTTTATCGCCTCTTTATATGTCACATGTTTCAAGGGCAGTTTCGGCACTTTCAACTCCCGGCCGAGCACCTTCAATTCGTCCGCGCAATTCTTTTTCACGCTTTTCAACATATGCACAAAACACTGCCCGAGGATTTTTATCACGTCTTCGTCTGTCGCAAACGCCTGTTCTATATCCATCTGCCTTATCTCGTTCAGGTGTGTAGGCTGGTCGAATTTCTCTGCACGGAAAATCGGCAAGACCATAAATACCTTTTCCAATGCAATCGCGCACATCTGCTTGTACAGTTGCGGAGATTGTGCAAGATAGGCTGTCTTTTCAAAATACGGAATTGAGAAAAGTTCGGCCCCGCCTTCCGATGCGGATGATATTATCACAGGTGGCTGAATCTCTAAATAGTCATGCTCTGTTAAAAATTCCCTGAATGATTTCAAGATTTGCGACTGGATTTTGAAGATTGCACGCGCTTCTTCTGTGCGCATATGCAGCACCCGCCAATCAAGCTGTGTGTCCAAATTCGTCTTTGTTACTCCGCGTGGGTCTAGCGGCAATGGTGTCTCTGATTTGTTTATAATTTCAATCTTTTCCGGAATCAGTTCAACTCCAGCTTTCGCTTCTTTACTTTTTGCAACCTTTCCCTCAACAACAATTACATCTTCCTGCCGCAAGCTCTCAATTGTTTTCAAAATTTTTTCTGATGTTTTCTTTTTCGCTGCTGTGATCTGTCCTATGCCAGTTCTGTCGCGAATGAGCACGAAGTTTATGCCACCTAGTATTCGTGTATCATGAACCCATCCTGCGAGCGTAACTTTTTTTCCCACATTTACTTTTAGTTCTTCAACGTATTTTCTTTTTTCGAGCATTTTTCAGACCTCAGAGCTTCTACAAGTTATAAAGGAACACCCATACCATTATCCAGACCAGGAAAAATGTGACCAAGCTACTCGAAAGTAGCAGGTGTAGTCTCCGTTCTTTGACAATTTTGACAAACGGCACAAGTGTGACAAAATATATCCCAAGCGGCACAAGCAAAGCGTACGCTAAATTAATCGAAGCTAGATAATTAGAGAGTATGCCGCATACAAGTCCTACCATCAAATAAGCAGCGACTATCTTTTGTTCCAATTTCATATTGAATCTCTCCGTTTATGGATTGTCGTCTTTTTAATTTTCTCTGTTTCCAAAGATAAAATCTTTTATTTTTCTCTGCCAGTTCCTTTCCTGAAGCACCTGAGTGGTGATCCAACTCTTGCGCACGTATGCTGGCAGCTTATTCCGCGACTTTATCAGACTGTCCACGAATTCGATTGTGCGCTCGTCGTGCGGATAGCCAACACCAAAATCAACGCCGACCTGTTTCTTTATCTCTTCTATGGCACGGTCACGTTCTACTTTTGCGATTATGGATGCTGCGGCCACTATCGTATAGTTTTTGTCTGCTTTATTTTCCGCGATTATGTCTATGCTCTTGTCGTTCAGGTGACGCACGACCTGCTTTTTGAATTTTTCAGGCCTGGATGTCAGCGCATCGAGATAAATCTCATCACCGCCGCTGATGTTTATTATTTGTGCCATTGTCCGGGCCTCAATCATGTTTAGGTTCACTTTTTTGCCTCTATAATCATCGATTTTGCACGACTGAATCGATATTGGTATTATGCTTGAGACCCTGCTTTTTGTCTGCACGATTTCCTTTATTTTTTTGTAAAGCTCTTCGCGCTTTTTCGGTGTAAGCAGTTTGGAGTCTTTCACGCCGATTTTTGCCAGCTTTTTTTCAACGCTCTTCTCAACAGTTATTCCGCAGATCACCATCGGGCCTATCAAAGCTCCACGACCCGCCTCATCGATTCCTGTTATCAAAACTTGTTTTTTTCTACTTCTTTTTTTCATATCCAATGACCATATCCCATCTTAAAAATCACAAGGTCTTCCAAAAGGTCCCATAGAAGATGCAATGCCACTGCAGCAAAAAACAGTCCTATCAAAAAATAGTCGTAGACTAGAATAAACAACGATCCACCAAAAGCTCCAAAAAGGACCATAAGGTTATGGAACTTGTATTTTCTTGGTTTGCCATATTCCAATACAGTCCTTAAATACAAATAGCCTGATACGCCTTTTTCTCGCCAAAGCATTAAATGGTCCAAGTCTATCACTGCTGTTCCCAAGCCTATTAAAAATAATTTTGTAAAATCGATTTCCAAGTCTGGCTGAACAGCGAAATAAAGCAATCCCGCCAATATAAGATGTACAGCTATGTGGATTGCGGCATAGTTGTATTTAGTCTCTTTAGTGTCTTCCATTCGATCAGCTTCCGTGCAAGCAGCTTCTCAATTTATTTATTTTTCTGTTTATTACTTTATATGGTTGATTTAGAAAAAATAAGAATCCAAATCCTTGAAGGGACGCCGATTGAGAAAATATTGTCGGGTTTTGACTGGTCCAGGTTTGAGGCAGCTGTTGCGGATATATTTTTGGCCAATGGTTTCAATGTAAAAAGAAATTTTCGTTTTAGGACAAAGCGAAGATATGAGATTGACATCATAGCGTCTCGATCAGGTGGCATAGTATGCATAGACTGCAAGGGCTGGCGTGAGGGTAGGAGTAAGAAAAGTGCTATTGAGAGGGCAGCTGAAATGCAAAAAGAGCGGACAGAGCAGCTAAAAAAGTTCGTGTCAAAAAATCCCATAGCCCGTAGCTCTTTGAAAATTAATGCAAAAGCGAACTATATTCCCATTATTGTGACTTTGCTCGAAGAAGAGGTGAAAGAAAAGGATGGTGCCATTGTCGTGCCGGTTTGGAAGCTGAATTCTTTTTTAAATTCGGATTTCTTTGCATCTCTTTTAAGCGCTACCGTACAGAAAGTAAATCCTTTTCGAAAATGATAAAACTCTAATATTTAAATGTTTACGTTAAATTTATTTGTAGAAATTTTTGGAAGCAAGTTAAAATAATCGAACGGGGGTTAAAAAAAATGGCTGTTAAAAAAGAGTCTGCGAAAAAAAAATTTGGTATAAGGATTGAGAACATCGTAGCATCTGCTGCGTTTGGCGTCGAGATACCGCTTGAAAAAGTTGTTTCAAAGCTCGACGGCATGGAATACGAACCTGAGCAGTTCCCAGGTCTTGTTTACAGAATCAAAAAACCAAAAGCGGCCGCGCTTATTTTCGGATCTGGCAAAATAGTATGCACAGGAGCGCGCAGCCTGACTGATGTGAATATTGTTTTCAAAAAAGTAGTCAGTGTTGTCCAGAAATCGGGCGTCAGGGTGCCCAAGGGCTTTAAGATACAAGTGGAAAACATCGTTGCGTCAGCAAAGCTTCATGGAAGGCTGAACCTAGACACTATTGCATTCAATCTTGTGAATTCAGAATACGAACCTGAGCAGTTCCCAGGTCTTGTTTACAGGATGAAAGACCCGAAAGTGGCTTTCCTGCTTTTCGGCTCAGGCAAGGTTGTTTGCACAGGAGCGCGAAACATAAAAGATGTTGGCATAGCAGTCACCAAAGTTTCAAAAATACTCAAAAAACTTGGCGCTATGATAAAAGAGAAAAAATAGATTTTTCTTTTTTTTTATTCTCTTTTTTTAATTCTTCATCGATTCAAGTTTCTGCGGAAGTGTGGTCTCGAAAAGTAGAATTTATTCCAACTTCAACTTTTTTCTGAAAGCTTGCAAAATTTGGTTACTAATAATACTCTTAAACAATATAGAATTTTTTGAGAGGCTTTTTGAGAATGTGCCTGAGGTGGCAACATATGGAGCGAGAAGAGATTGTTGAAAAGTTTTCAGAATTTTTGAATGAGTTTTATATGGACGAGCTAGTCACAGCGCTGACTGAAACCAAAAAATCGATTTCTATAGATTTCTCGCTGCTCGACAAATTTGATGTGGAACTTGCAGATTGTATTTTTGAAATGCCTGACGAACTGATTGAAGCTGCAGAAGAAGCAGTCAAGCAGATAGACACAGGACTGGCAGAAGCCAAGCTGTGCGTGCGGTTTTTCAACTTGCCGACAAGCAAGGAAATAAGAATAAGAAACATCCGTGCAGAGCATATAGGAAAGCTGCTCGTAGTCGACGGTATTGTCAAACGGGCTAGCGAGATTCGGCCAGAGGTCTTTGAAGGCGTCTTTTCATGCCCAGAATGCGGCGCACGGATATCAATAATCCAGACCGACAAGATGATGCGCTCGCCGGCAAGATGCGATTGTGGCTGCAAACGAGGTTTCAAGCTAATCGACCAGCGCATGTACGACGCACGATGGATAACGGTGGAGGAGCCGCACGAGGTGACGAGCGGCGAGTCGCCGTCCGAGATAAAGATATTCCTCAAAGAGGATTTGACATCGCCCCTTCTTCAGAACCGCACCGACCCGGGGAACAGAATAAATATCATCGGCGTTCTCAAACAGATGCCCAAACGTGTCAGGGGCACAGTGTCAAGGCAACTCGACATCTATATAGACGCTAACTACATCGAACCTGTGGAAGCGGTATGGGAAGAGCTCGATTTAACACTAGAGGACGAGCAGAATATCATAGAACTTTCCAAAGACCCGCTTGTGTATGAAAAACTCGTTTCATCCATCGCACCAGCGATATACGGACTGAATGAGGTAAAGGAAGCTATCATCCTGCAGATGTTCGGCGGCGAACGCCATGTACTTAAGGACAATACAAAGATACGCAGCAACATCCACATTCTCCTAGTCGGAGACCCGTCAACTGCAAAATCGCAGATAATGAAGCTTGTATCGACCATTATGCCGCGCGGCAAATACGCCTCTGGTACAGGTGTTACCGGAGCCGGACTGACAGCCACTGTGGTCAAGGACGAGGAACTTATGGGTGGCTGGGTGCTGGAAGCGGGGGCGCTTGTGATGGCAAACAGGTCTGTGTGCGCGATAGACGAGTTCAGTCACGTGTCCCCGAGCGACATGAGCAAGCTTCAGGAAGCCATGTCACTTGAGACCATATCGATTGCAAAAGCGTCCATAGTCGCGACACTGCCGGCTCAGACAGCCATACTTGCGGGCGGCAACCCGAAGCTCGGACGGTTCGACCCATACATGCCGATAAGGGAGCAGATTGACATAAACGATGTGCTGCTGAGCCGGTTCGATCTGAGGTTCGCGTTGAGAGACGTGCCACAATCAGACAGAGACGAAAAAATAGCAGACCACATACTAAAGATGCGACATTTCGAATCAGAGGCCGCGACTCCAGAAATCGAGACGACGCTTCTCAGGAAATACATCTCATATGCGCGTGCGAACGTGCATCCGGTGCTGACAAAAGAGACTGGTGAGAAGCTCAAGGAATTCTATCTGCAGATGAGAAGCAGAAGCGGAGAAGACGCGCCGGTTTCGATAACACTCAGACAGTACGATTCGCTCATACGTTTGTCAGAATCGTCCGCAAGAATCCGGTTGTCTGAGACAGTGGATGTAGAGGATGCACAGCGCGCCATAAATCTTATGAGCTACTCTCTCAGACAGTTCGGCTTTGAGCCCGAGACTGGAAAGATAGACATCGACCGTGTAGAAGGTCAAAAGATGACATCTGTACAACGCAGCAAAACAAAAATAATGATAGATGTGATCAATGCGCTCGAAGCAGAAGTCGGAAAGGAAATACCAAAAGAAGAAGTCATACGGCGTGCAAGAGAAGAGGGCATAATCAATGCGGAGGACATGTTGAACATGATGCTGCGGGAAGGCATGCTCTTCCAGCCGAACCCAAATGTTGTGAGGAAAACACCTTAGTTGATAGAATAGCAAGTTGATGTAATGGTAAAGCGACTAATCACAAAAAAAGTGCGGATATCCGATATCACAAACGGCAAGTATTTTCCAGGAAGCCGGGAGAACATGCAGCCGTCCTTTGTGATAACACCTTTGGGAGAAAAGGTCTCTCGCGTAAATATAATCGCCACTGTCACAGACCAATTCACAAGCGATGACGGGAATTATGCAAGCATCACTATGGACGACAACACTGACGCAATCCGTGCTAAAGCGTTCCGAACAGACGTGAAGATGCTTGAGGACCTGCATAAAGGCGGACTTGTCCTTGTTATAGGGAAGGTAAAGGAGTACCAAAACGAGATATACATAAACGCGGAAGTCGCCCGTGCTGTTGAACCGAACTATGAAATCCTGCGCAGGCTCGAGCTTTTAGAGCTGTTGGACGAGCGGAAAAAACTAATAGACGGCTTAAGAAAGGTCAAGTCCCATCTGGCAGAGGAAGACCTAAATGAATATGCAAAAAAGATGGGGATAGAAGAAGAGGCGCTTGAAGTCATTTTCGAAAAGAAGGAGCCTGACTACAAGCCGAAGATACTCGAAGTTATCGCAAGTCTGGATGACGGCTCGGGTGTGGAAATCATGAAGCTCTTTGAGATATCAAAGCTTCCTGACAATGTTCTTGAACGCGTTGTGGACGAGCTGCTGGCTGAAGGCTATTTGTACGAACCCACCCCCGGCAAACTTAAAAGAATTTGAAACAAAGAATAGTAAGTATGAAGCCGGAACAAACTTACAAAGAGATGCTAAAGTCGGCAATGGAAAAACTTCCGAAAAAGGCTGATGAAAAGAAGAGGTTTGAAATACCTCGAATTGTTTCTTTAATCCAAGGCAACAAGACGATTATAAAGAATTTTAGTGAGATTCTATCAACTCTTCGCAGGGATGAAAGGCATCTTTCAAAGTTTTTATTCAAGCAGCTCGCAACACCGGGCAGCATGGAAGGTGATGCGCTTGTTCTCCAGAGAAAAGTGCCGCACTCGATGCTCCAAAAAAAACTGGAGGACTACATAAAAGAATACGTGTTCTGCAAAATCTGCGGCGAACCTGACACAACGCTTGTGAAAGAAGGCAGAATCACGTTCATGAAATGCGAAGCATGCGGCGCAAGGTCGGCTGCAAGAGAGATTTAATTGAGTGGTCGAATGTTTTGGGGAAAGGTTTTCGGCGCTAAACGGGAAATAGTTCTTGCTATTTGTGATGACAACCTGCTTGACAAAAAAATAAAGACGAGAAAACTCGAAGTCAAGATAAGCAAAAAATTCTATGGCGAGAGGATAATCGAAGACGAAGCTACTGCTGTGCGCATGATGGAGCGGTGCACAATCGCGAACCTGACCGGCAAACGAATAGTCGCACTTGCACAAAAGCACGGTTTTATTACGAAAGAAAATATTATTTCTATTGGTGGCATTCCACATGCGCAGTTCGTCAAGCTTGAAGTTTAGAAGACCTAAGTTTAAAAAAATATTCAGTTCGCGAAAAGCTCAGTTTATGATTCTTACTGCTTTTCTGATGGTCAGCGTTTTTTATCTCATAAGCAGGTGGATTGAGCCGTATAACCTGCTCGATACAGCCGAAATTGTGCTCATAGAAGAGCCTTTTGTTTTCAACAACATAAAAGAAAAGGCCACAGAGCTCGTGAACACAAGCACAAGCTGCGCAGAGCTTGTCGACAACCTTGAAGAATATAAGATATTTATTGAAGATTACGCTTTTAAAAAGCTGATCATATATTTCGATTATACGCTGGAAACGCCCTGCTACGAAGACGACCCTCTGTTCCCAGTTCTTGTGATTTTCAACATAGAATTAAAATCAGAAAAAATAACAATAAGAGACGAATTCTACGGGTTCTGGCCACCTGGCACTGCTCCTATCTAAACCTAAACTAGAAAAATTAGTTTAACATATTGCACGGTATCCTTTTCCTCCTTCAAGTATAGTCTTTTCCTCCCATGATTTAGCCGTGGGATTCCACCACAAGAAATTGCAACTAGCATCATAATTCGGAATCGAGCTAAGATCCGCCAGCCCTTCTTTAGGCGCTCCAATCTGGACCCATCCACCAGAAGGTAATTCTATGTCAGTTGCTGTTACATCTCCTGTACCTTCAATTGTGACTTGACAGCCCTTTGTAGAATAGAACCAATAACCGAATCCTCCTTTAGTATTAACTATACCTGTTGTCGTCACATCCCAACGTCCAGTTTCATCCAGCCAATAGAAATAAGCGTTTGTTGCACCACACCCATCATTTGCTACCTGCGTCACAGTTTTGAATGGTGGGGAAATCAGATTCCATCCGTAGAGGATGGAAAAAGTGTATTCGCCACCTGTTGGTATTGTAGTGGTTGTTGTGGTTGTTGTTGT
>CAZSGV010000008.1:0-6084 GCA_964606565.1 uncultured archaeon | reverse complement strand
GTTGTTGTGGTTGTTGTTGTAGTAGTGGTTGTAGTGGTTTCACAAGAAGCATCCGCAACGCATCGTGATTCACTATAGCTGCAAGTACCACAGTTTCTAGTCTGATACATTTGGCCTACACAGCTTCCTTGATCACAACCCTGATCTGTCCAGCTTGTACAGCAGGCTGATCGGCATACGCAGCCGCTTTCAGAAGCACAACCAGACGGTGTACACGTCCTTGTTCTACGTCTTTTGTACCATGAACAACTTCCCGCTCCACAAGATCCATAACTCCAAGAAGTACAAATACAATCCTCTCCTACACAAGTCCCAGATTGGCATTCTTCACCAACGGCACATGTTCCACAGCTTATTGTACCACCGCAACTATCGTCCCAACTTCCACATTCATACCCAAGATCCGAGCAGGTATTGAGAGTGCAGCAAGCTGCACCATAACAAACATCTGGAGTACAATCTACACAAGAGCCGCTACTGCAATAACAGTCACTGTCTGTTCCTGAGCAGGTTCCACAATCCAAAGTTCCTCCACAGCCATCATCATATCCACTACCGCATTCTTTTCCAAGAGATGAACATGTGTTTGGTATGCAACAAGACCCGCCATAGCACACTTGAACACCTTGACATGGTTCACAATTTCCAGCATCACAATAACAGTCACTATATGTTCCTGCACATGACCCACAGTTTATTGTACCACCGCAACTATCGTCCCAACTTCCACATTCTTTCCCAAGAGCTGAACATGTGTTTGGTGTACATACTTCTTCAATACATTGATAACTATCACAATAGTATCCTGAGTCGCATGATACACAAGAACCACCACTGCAATAACAACTTGAGTCTGTACCAGCGCATGCGAGGTCATAATCTCCGCAAGAACCACTTATGCATCTTTGACAACCGCTACAATCGCCTTTTGGATCTGTTCCGGATACCGCATTAACACATTCGGCATTTATCGTTCCTGGATATCGACACACCTTGCAAGTGCCACAATCGTCATCATCATTGCAGGCAGGCCTAACATACGAACAATCACAGTTATCTAAACATACACCTATTGTGCCTGGGCCACCGGCAGTACATTCACTATCGTCTGGAGTCGTGCTGACCCCACTGCTAGTACATACTGGATCGCAGCACCCAGGCGCTGTCATAATATCTTCATGGTCATATCTACACCACCAACCCTCAAGATATAGACATCTGGGATCCTCGTAAAAACAGCTATTAGACTGTTCCCTTGGGTTTGTACATTTACTTGGATCAGGGAAAACTCCAAGAAACCCTGTGCCACAACCACCATCCCATTCCCACGCCATCGACACTTTTGCACCAGAAGAAAAAGCTATCACAGTTACTATGATGCACAATACTGTTTTAATTTTCATCAAATCACGAACTGAACTTCATCTTTTATTATATATCCTCTTATTTTTTCACATGAAAACCTTATGATTTTAGACGTACTGAACTTGACCTCTCCTGTATCATCAGTAAATTCACAGCTGCCAAATCCTGCCTGTATGGAAATGCCATTTATCTCATCTTCTATGTTAGCGACATCTGCAAAATCGAACAAAACCGGGCCGTATTCGTCCATCTCTGCCAAAATACCGCCTTCACATATACATTGTTCATCACATACACAATTTAAGATTTTTGAAACGCCAAAAGAATAGAAAGCGAGTTCTGTTTCCTTATCGTATGTACCATCCAATCCAATGTTCCCTTTCGGATTCATCATATCTTCCCCCCTTACAGTTACAAATCCGTATCCAAAACGTGCGTAAGCGTCTCCGCATGAAAAGTAAATAGTGGAATTATCATAATAATATTTTTCCGGTTGACAATCCATACCGTTCAAACGATAATCAACGTTTTTCATCATGTAAGAAGTAAATCGGACATAGGCATCTTCCACATCTGAATAGAAATTGGTTTCTGCAAGTTCTTCTGCATTCAAATAGGGTTCTTTTACCATAGTTGCTACCCATAGAGCGAGTATGACAATCGAGAATATAGGGATTAGAACAATTATTGAGCTTTTAGTGAAATTTCCCATAATATACAATTATAATTTGGCATAATAAATTTGATATCCTCTATAAATTTTAATTTATCCATCCAGTTTCCTATAGACTAGAGGGTTGATTGGTTCCACACCGTTCATCGATGAATACATAACGGGATGATGCGTTCCGGGCTCTTGCCAGGATTTTTGCTGATATTCAAATTTATCGAATGATTCTCTGACACTTAATCCAGAATCTAAGGATTCTAAAAAGACGTTAATGGGGATGTTCGCACTTTCGGTTTCGGAATTGGTACTTATAATTGTCATATTTGGATAATTCACTTGTTTTATAAAAGCACCCGACATAGATGCGTTTATTGTAACTATCGCTTCACCAGATTCCATCTGGTTCAAAATTCTGTTAAATTCTTCAATATACACATCTCCACCCATATAGAGTTTATTAACGTTCCCATGACAGCTCACATAAATATAGACAGTATCATTTTCGTCGGACCGCAAATTCTTAATATGGTTTAGGAATTCTTCTGCTGTAGCACGTTCATGGGCAGGCCCGATGTAATCAACTTTTATAGGGTACTCTTTTATCATTTCCATTTGATTTTTTCCTGGATCGTGAACTAAGTGCACATTGTAGTCGTTATAACCGTTCTTTTTCAAAAGTTCAGTTATTCCATTAATGCTTTCGACTTCCATCGGATTTTTTATATAACCCGCAACTGCTAAAATCGCGGTATATCTTTCACTCAAATCGCTCGGATCTGTTTCTAATCTGTTCAAAGGATTAGTTCCTTGGAGCATCTCTTCGTAATTAGTCAGCGGAGTTCCATCTTCTTTCAAGTCACCATCCCAGTTCTCGTGAAGTTTTCCGCTGTCAATCATCCCAGAATTGATTATATCTCTCGTCACCCACCATCTTCTCGATTTCTCCAAACTTTCTAGTGCGTTTATCTCATCATCAGAAACAATACCATCGTTAAGTAAACTATCCATAAGATTGTCCTGAATGTCCCTTATTTCTTCTTTAGTATAATATTCTTTCACATCGTATCGTATGAGGTTTTTTACTCTTTGCACATATTTCAAAGCCGGATCGTACTTAAACGGGTTCGTATGATATCTGAATAATTCGTCCTTTCCTGAGACGCCATCACCGTCAACATCTCCGAGCAAGAATCCAGCAGCAGCAGTTGCCAGTCCACCTAGAGCAAGCCCTATGTACAATAATGCACCGCTTTTTTTCGGTTTTCCTCTTTCTATCACAACTTCAGATGGTTTGGTCTCATATGCAGTTCCGCCCATCCTTAAATTGACTGCCTGCCCAGCCATCCAATACTTTTCTGAGAATTCTTTGTGAAGCTCTGGGTTGTCTAAAAATAGCTGCTCTCTTTTTTCCGGGTCTGCTATGTAATCCATCCCCATTAATCTGAAAGTTATTTGATAGACTTTTTCCTCTGTGGGCTGTCTTATATTTTCTTCGTCTATTTCAGTCAATATTTCAGAAGCCGGACCAAAGTATTCATGATCAATGGGTGCCCGTTCCCAACTAATGATTCTCTCGCCCATCAATCTCTCAGCAAGTGCCTTGGGCTCTCCAGAAGTCTGGAAAAGGGTGCTTTCCAAGTTTCCAATTTGATATGCAGCCATCTATCTCACTAATTTATCACTACTTTTAAGTGGCATATAAAGATATCGGTTTCGCAGAAAATAATCAAAAAATTTTCAAATACGGCAAAAACTCAGTTCTCACTTTCTTCTTTGAGCAATGCAACCGCACTGCAAGCTCTGCCAATTGCTTGTTTTGCTCCATGCGCATTCGTTTTGTGCGGCCGAGCGTTGCTATCATAGTAGGATACTGATAGCTGACGCGTTTGAAGTACTTTTTGCGCTTTGCTGCTGCAACCCCGCCTGTCATAAAATCGATCATATATGCAAGGAAGCGCCAATTCTTCGTTTTTCGAATTCGATTGCGGAAAACATCGGCCCAGCTGAGCGCATCGAACGCAGCCGCAATCTCTTCTGGCTTTTCAAACTCGCGCAGGATGTTGCTTTCGATCCACCAGAACATCTCGTCAGGCGCTTTGTCCACGCTGTCGATTGCCCGGCGGGCTTCGCGAATAGAGTCTGCCTTGAAGATTTTGTTGAGCGCATCGTACACGCTTATTTCCCGCTCGCGCTCGCTGAGCAGCCGTATGTCACTTGTGGTTATTTTCTTCTTGTAGCTTAAGCTTTCAAGGTCGTTTATTGCCGCGCGTAAATCGCCGCATGCCAGTTTTGCAAGCTCGCGCAACGCGTCACGTTCGATTTGGATTTTTTCTGCTTTGATGATTTTTTTCAGATGTTTTTCTATGTCTGATATGCTTGGTTTTTGGAGTTCTACCATCCTGCAGTATTTGCGCAGCATGCGAAGCTTTGATTCGTATGGTTTGTTTGCTGTGAGCACGATTGGGTGTTTTGTCTCTTTGATGAGCTTGACCATCTCAGAAATGCCGCCACGGTCTGCGCTGCCTGACAGACCGTCTATCTCGTCTATCATAAAGACTTTGCCGCGTTTGAAAAGGCTTTGCTGCGCAACCGAGCGTCCGATGCCCTCGCGTATCTGCTTTGCTGAACGGTAGTTCGATGCGTTCATCTCGATAAAGTCAAGTTCTTTCTGTGAGGCGAGGACTTGCATTATCGATGTTTTGCCTATGCCTGTAGACCCGTGAAGGAGCAAAGCTTTATCGCCTGGTTTCCACGAATCGAACCATCTTAAAATCGTCCGGACTACTTCTTGCTGTCCGATAACATCTTCCAATCTCTCAGGTTTGTATTTTTCAGTGAACATAAAAACAAATTCAGCGCTTGGCAAAAAGCAAAAATTGCGCGAGTAGCGCTTCCAGCTGGATAAGATCGTTGCCGCCTTGCGTCATCCTGTACTCGTACTCGCCTGTTTTTTCGATAAGCTCGATTTTTGCCTGCTCGGTCACATCGAGCTTGTAAATCTGCTTGTGTATCTCGCGTATGATGTCCTCGCCCGACAGACCCTGCTTGAGCAGCATGTCATGCAGAAGCTTTCTTGCTTCGTCGAACCGACCTTTGAGCGTCAGGTTAACCATTGCTTTGACTTCGCCGGGCTTTGCTTGCGATGCAACATCGTATACAGTTTTTTCAGTGATCTTCTTTTTCAGCGCTGCGCTTGCTTGAAGCAGGTTAGCCACCTTGCGCAGGTCGCCTTCTGCAAGATAGATTATTGCTGACTTTGCAGCATCGTCGATTTTCAGTTTTTCCTCTTTTACGATTTGATTCAAAAATTTCATCTGGTCCGGCTCGCTCAGCCTGCGGAATCGGAACACAGCACAACGGCTCTGTATGGGCTCGATTATTTTCGAACTCCAGTTGCAGATAAGTATAAAGCGCGACACAGCGGCGTAAGTTTCCATTGTGCGTCGCAACGCTTGCTGCGCCTCTTTTGTGAGCGCATCTGCTTCGTCAAGAATTATTATCCTGTACCCGATGTTGCTCATGGTTTTTGTCCGCGCAAAATTCTTCACTTTGTTTCTTATGATGTCAATGCCTCGCTCGTCGCTTGCGTTCAGCTCAAGTGTGTTGCCACGCCAGAGCTCTCCGTATAATTCATGTGCGATTGACAAACCCGTAGCGGTTTTGCCGACTCCTGCCGGCCCTGCAAAAAGCATGTGCGGCACGTTCTTTGCAGCAACGAATGCCTTTATGCGTTCTATTGCATGCTTTTGATTTATGATTTCGCTCAGCTTTTGCGGACGGTATTTCTCTGCCCAGACAACAAGATTATTATTTTCAGTCTTTTCAGCCATACATAACACTAATAATTTTAACCTTTAAAAGATAAAATAAGCTTTATGATTGTGGCTGTCAGCGGAGTCGGCGGCACAGGAAAGACAAGCGTTGCCGAGCTTCTTGTAAAAGCGTTGAACAAAAAAACCAAATCGCGCAAGCAGAAATACAAACTCATTGTTCTGAACAAGCTTGCAGAAAAAAGGAAAGCATACAGCGGATTCGACAAAGCCCGCCGC
>CAZSGV010000007.1:0-17483 GCA_964606565.1 uncultured archaeon | reverse complement strand
CTCCTTTACTGCACCAGGATAGACGATTTGCTTCATCCACGGCAGCGGCAGTCCCCAGTAACCGACTCCGACAATTGGAATCGAGACGAAACGGATGTTCGGGAATTCACCGATTACATATGTGTTGACGAAAAGCGATGTTGCTACAGTTATGACCAATCCCAACAAGACTGAGAAAGCTATCATTTTTCTTTCCATGCACATAGGTTTATTTTGGTTTTCCTTTGGTTTAAAAATTTCTAAATCTTTTATTTGTGCCAATGTAAAATTAATTCTATGAAAAATTTCTGGATTTTCATCATAATTGCCTTTCTGTTAGTCTTAGTTATATTTCTCAATCCTCTTGATGTGCAAACTCGATGTTCGACAGACGCCGACTGCGTTCCGGCACAATGTTGCCATCCGACTTCTTGCGTACTCGCATCAAAAAGACCGAACTGTCAAGGCATTGCATGCACTGAAGAATGCAGGCCGGGAACTATGGATTGTGGGTGCGGAAGCTGCCTGTGTGTTGACGGCCAGTGCCAAGTGGAATTTGTAACAAGCGATTTTTGTCAAAGATAGGAGGCGATGAAAATGAAATACTGCAACAAATGCAATCGGAACTATTCGGACAAGCAAAAAAAATGCCCTGAATGCGGAACGAAGCTTGTAAGACTGAGTTATTGAGTGGGTTCTATTTTATCTGCTTCAGCGTTTTTATCCCAACGACCTCAAAATAGTTTATTTCTGTGCCGGCTTTGATAGTGTCTTTAAGCTCTTCGGGAATCGGCAGCTCGAACACATCATAGCTTTGCATATCCATAAGCTGCACGTTGTCGCCGGCTATTGCAAGGACCTGCGCAATGTGCCTATTTATTATCGGAACGTCAACGGTTTTCCCTGACGAACTTACCATGCTTCGCCTTCGGCCGTCCAATATGCCAATCGCTTCTACACGTACTTTTGCATGACCGTGCTTCCCGCTAGAGCTTGTTTGCACTTTATCCACACGGCAGGGTACATCATCGATAATTACGAACCCGCCAGCCTTCAGCTTATTTATGACAGCACTTGTCTTCATTCTTTTCACAATCCTTACTTTCGCATCCTTTCAGACCGTGTTGCTAGAACTATGTCCTCCTGCTTAACTGTAACGCGCTTTGCATGCTTAGCAGCAGCCATCGCATCCATCGAGACCTTGTCCGCAATCTCAAGCATCAGTCTTTTCATCTCTTTCACTGCTGCTGCTGACACCCGCTCTGCTCCGGCCTTTCGCATAACGCGTTCCAAAGGGGTTGAAGGAAAGTCTTTTACCATAACACCACCAATTAATATTCTTATTTGTGTTTGAATAATTTTATCTCTTGCGCAAAAGAGGCAGAGACGAAGACAAAACGCAATATAGGGAAAATGAAAAAAGGAAAGCTTTAAATATGTTTTGGTGTATAGTTTAATAAGTTTAAATTGAAGTTCCACTTTGGAGTGATAAAAAATGGCAAAAAAGAAAACCGCAAGAAAAAAAACGAAAAGAAAGACTAGAAAAACAAAAACTTCTAAACGAAAAGTTTCTACGGTTTCTAAAAAGAGAAAACCGGGAGCGGCTGCAACTGTTGGGAGAAGAGGACAAAAATGCCCAGAGTGTGGAGCCACAAAATTCATCGAGGACCGCTCTAGGGGCGAAAGATACTGCGCTAAATGTGGATTTATTATGAAGCAGGATATTGTTGACACTGGACAAGAGTGGAGAGCTTTTGACAGCGAACAGATGAGCAGGCGTGCAAGGGGTGGAGCACCGCTTACATTCACAAAGCACGACAAAGGACTCACCACGGAAATCGGAAAAGGTCTTGGCGAACTGTACAAAGTCCCGGCAAAAAAGCGGGCACAGTACTACAGGCTCACGAAATGGCACAAGCGATTGATAAAGTCCAAAGACAGGAACCTCTCATTCGCGCTTTCCGAGCTGCAAAGAATAGTTTCATTTTTGAACCTTCCTCGTCCTGTTCACGAGCGCATAGCAAGATACTATGAGCAGGCAGTGAACAAGGGACTGGTGCGTGGGAGAAGCATCGAAAGCGTGGTGGCGGCAATAACTTATGCTATTTCAAGGGAGTTTGGCACTCCGCGTACGCTTGAAGAAATCTCAGAAGCAAGTGGGATTGAAAAGAGGGAAATCGGTCGCACGTATCGTTACATATCAAGGGAGCTTGGCATCCGAATCCTACCGGCAAATCCTGTGAACTACGTGCCTAGATTTTGCAGCATGCTTGGACTAAGCGACGCGGTACAGGCAAAGGCAATCGAAATTTTGAAAAAAGCTAAGAAATTTGACATAACTTCAGGAAAAGGCCCGACAGGCGTTGCGGCTGCGGCAATATACGTTGCGTGCGTGCTTGGCAGAGAAAGGCGGACGCAGCGCGAAGTCGCGGACATTGTTGGCGTTACAGAAGTTACGATCAGAAATCGCTACAAAGAGCTTATTGAGAAGCTTGGCATAGAAGACGAAATCGAGAAGCGGTCAAAAGAAGATTAAAACTACTTTTTCTTTATTTTTCTTTTTCGGGCGTTTTTGTTTCGATGTCTTTTACATCCTCTACCCCTTGTTCTTTCAGCGCTTTTGCCAAGTCGCGTATCATCTTGCGCACGTATTCACGCATCTGATACACTTCTTTGTCCGGAATGTCCCGTAGTTTCTTTTTGTCTGCGCTCACAGTCTTTTTCATTGTATCAATGCGCTTCCATATGTCCCAATAATAGCCCTCGATTAGTTTGCGGTCTATGAATTCGCGTTTGAACACTGTCGGAATCTGCGTTTCCTTTTCAGGCATCTTCTTCAAACTTTTCAATGCTGTAATCGCTGCCTTATGCATAACTTCATGTGTGCGTTCTAGCACCTTTTCCTTTTTACGAAGCTCGAGCGCGTTCAGCAAGCCGAACATCTTTTCCACATACTTTTCCGCTTTGTCTATCCATTCGTCCACCAACTCGCCCTTGGCATCTATCATCTCCTTATGCTCGATTTTTTTTCGTATCGCGATTATTTCCTTAAGCCAGTCTGCGTATTTCTGTTCGAGTATGCCGGGTTCGACCAAGAATTTTTTCACATCATCATATGCCTTGTTCGGAACGGGCGGCGCGATTCCCATAAACATAAGCACAGCCTGCGTAGTGTTGAGCATTGCATAATAGCAGTCTTCAGCAAGCATCAACAGCTTGACTGTTTTGGCGCGCATCAGTTTTTTCGGCGCACCTTCCATGTAGTTTTCGATTGCTTCGCGCGTTGATGATATGCGCCCCATGTTCAGCAATCGCTTGATAGGCGTAAAGAAGCCGGCGTCGTACACAGCCATTCCTTCTTTTATAAAATTGTAGATTATCGGGTGGCCAACGCGTGCATAATCCCAGAATTCAGTAAGCGTATAGCTTGGCTGCACCGATAAAAACTTGGACTTTGTCTTTGCGATCTTATCTATGTCTTCATCTATCTGATTGTGCATCTGTTTTGTTATTTTTTTCGCTGTGTCATCGATGACAACGAACACGTCTATGTCGCTCTTCGGTTTGAACTCCTCGCGCGCAACACTGCCCATGACCACTACGCACTTTATAATTTTTCCATATTTTTTAAGAACTTCTTTTGTGAAATCTTTTACTTCTTTCATTCGTTCCTCTTTCGTTATTAGGGGTTTCTCTTTTTCCTTCTCTTTCTTGGTTTTTGGTTTAATCTTTTTCTTCGCTTTTTTCATATCAAACAATTCCCCTTTCTTTATTAAATTTTGTCATCTTTTATAAACCACGGCTTCTCTTAATTTCTTCTATTTGTTTTCTAAGATGAATTCCATGGTCTGCGACTGTATAGGCAAAGTTCGTATTGCCACTTATCAGCTGCGTGTATATGTTGTCTGTGCTTGTAACACCAGTTTCTATTATTTTTGCTATTTCACTGTTCGGCCATTTGTATGTCATTGTTTTTCACCTCATTGGTTGTTTTTATTTTTGTTTTTTCTGTTTTTTCTCTGGTCGAAGTTCCTTTGGCAATAGCTTGTTCATGCGCTTCAAAATATCATCTGCAAGCGTGATTGCCTGGTCCAAATATTTGCTGTCCACTTCTTTGACGCGTCCGTGGTCTATGTCTTTCCATAGCTTGTTCAGCTTCTCGAACTTTTTGACGTATATGTTCTCCAGTTTTTTGTCTTTAACAAGCTGCTTCAAGAACTTCGGCACGGCCTTTGCGTCAGGTTGCTTTTTATAATGATACATTACAACAGCCTGGCAAATGTCAAGCGCTATGTAGCGAAGCTCGAAAATCATCGATTTCAAATCCAGTTTTATCTTCTTCAATCTTGTCTGGCTCACACGGGCTTTCAGCTTTATGGTCTCTTCGCTTGGCGCTATAAGTCCCATCTCAAGCATGCGCTTTACTGGTTTGACAAAGCCTGTATCGTATATCGGCAAGCTATAACGCAAAAAGTTGACAAGCTCCGGGCTGCCTAGTTTCATCCATTGCCAGAATTCTGTGAGCTTAGTGGTCTGTATATGCAAGTCCTTGAACTCGTGCGCGATAAGATGCAAATGCGTGTTTATCTTGTTAAGGTCGACCGAGCTCTTTGTTGCAGTGTCGTCAAGCACCACCCACACATCTGCGTCCGATCCTTTGACCATAGTGCCCTTTGCAGCAGAGCCAAAAATAAGCACAGATTTGATAACATTGCCGTAACGCTCCCGCGCGATGTTCGTGAACTTGACTACCTTTTCAAAAGTTTCTTTAGAATCTTTACCCTCTTTTTTCTCTTTCATTTCCTCTTTTTTGACAAGCTTCACATCTTCCAGTTCTTTTTCCAGCTTATCCATAGGTTTTAAAGGTTTTTCCGAAGACATAATATATGCTTATTGGATAGGGTATATAAATATTACTATCACTTATAAGTAGTTAATTTGCTCATACTTTGATGAGTTAAGAAAGCTCTTCCTTTTTCCATTTTTCTGCGCCAGCTTTTTCAGCACCTGCTTTGCCAAGGGCCGTGTATTTCTCTTCTGGCACAACTAACAGGCTCTCAAGCGGGTCTCGTGCGTGCTCCCGTATTATGACGCGCTGGCGTTCTATCACTGCTGGCGAAGCACCTTCCACCCCGAAGAATTTAAGCGGCAAGTCCTCGGATTTCACATTATCATTTAAAAACTCTACTATTAGCCTCATCGCAAGTATCGACTGTTCTATTCTTGCAGAGCCGCGCTCGTAAATCAGATACCTGTCCTCGTCTGGCGTGAATCCTTTCTGCCGGAGCTCCCACAGACGTTCGTATATCCACTTGTGTTGCTCTGAGCCCACATAAATCGGCATGTGCGCAGGTATCACAGGGGTGGGCCATCCTAGATGCAAGACTTTTATTAGGTTGCCATGCGTTTCTCCCATTCGTTTTATCATTTCAATCGGGTTTATGTAGTTCGAAAGAACATGCTCAAAGTCTATTGCAACGCGGAAATATTTGAAGTTCATCTCTTCAGCAAGTTTGCACATGTGAACAGGATCTGAAAGGCGCATCAAGTTTTCCATACCGGCCTGTGCCATTGGCGTCTCGATGATAAAATACATTTTATACTTCTCGAGAATCTTTTTAGGATCTCTTTTGTCCTTTACTGGAGTTTTTCCAGGGCACTTGTCTTGATTGAAATGCCCCCAAAGATACATAGCTGCAACAGCAGGCACCCAGATTGCTATACCTTCGGGTGACTCGCGAAAAACATCGTCATCCATAGACGCTCTTGAATCTGGTTTGTTTATCTCCACCTTCTTTTTATCCCACTCAGATGTTATTTTCTTCCACAGCTCGTGACCAGCGCCGTCCTTTTTTGTCTCCATCCATTTCGCTATTATCCAATATGCAAACCTCTCGGGTCCGTAACGTAGTGACCTCGATCTGATGTTTTCTAAAAAGTCTTCTCTATATCTCTCCTCATAATATGTCTTTAATCTTCCTTCTGTGTCTTCTGGTATCTGATGCTCGGGGTATCTAATCGCAGTATGTTCCTCTTCCGCCTTTACTCTTTCTTTGGCCAAGGACTCTGGAACTTTACCCCACCACTCTTTCCATATAAAATTTTGTTTCACAATCCAATCCATCAGCCATTCTTTTCCATCGCTGTCTTTCTGTGATAGTATGAATTCATTTAAAGGTCTGCCCCAGAAATCCACTAAAATGGACGGCTGGAAGTCCTTGCCCAGCAATATGAATGGGATCGATTCTGAGGAATGGAGTAAATAATATTTAGCTCCAAGTTTACCAGCATTATCCAAAACTTCTGTCAGCCTATCATGAGTTCTTATGTAATCGTCTTCGATTGCAGAATCAAGCTTTACTGGTGTTTCACGCCCGCCCATGGCCTGCGATTCGCCGTGAAAGCCCATTTCTATGTTCATGTCTTTAATTTTTTCCTTCCACGCTTCACGCTTCTTCTCATCGTCGATGCTAATCTTCGGGTCTTTGAACTCGGACATAGTTTCGATATCAATCTGCGTGAATGTGACGCCCTGAGTTATGCAATAGTTAACCTTGTTCGATATTCCCAAATATTGCATCTTCTCTTGCTGCGGAGCTGCACCAAATATCCCGCTTGAAATCCCTACAACGTACGCCATAAAACTGCACCTAAAACTTCATTTGTTATTTCACACCAGGCATCTCGAAACCGGCAACATCGAACTTGGCTTTCAAAAACTGTTGTATTGGAAGGCCCATACTGTTGGCTATTGTCTCGAACCATGGCCCTGTTATCCTGTCGTCAAATCTTGGTTCGTAATCTCCTTTCTTTATAAACTTGATTGGCCTTTTCATCTCCGAGACTTCCCGCTCTACTTGTTTTTGCACTCTTTCTCTGTATTCGCGTAGCCTGTTTGCGTCAATTGTTTCTTCCTTTTTTTCAGAAGGCAGTTTGGTCGGATAAACATGAAAGAGCTTCTCATATTCGGCTGACATCTCTTCCAGCTTTTTGCCTTTTGTGGCATCACCAAGCATTTCGTCTATGTATTTTTCAAGAGCTTTTTCTTGGGCTCTCAGTTCCAAAAACCTCAAGAACATCATATTCTGGCTGTCTAAGAAAAAATACATCGGGTTGAATGTCATATCCTCCAGTTCTGTACCATCAGGCAAACGTATTATGATTCGCATAACATCTGCATCAAAACATCTGAAATATGGTTCAGGTTTTCCTCCCCATGCCGGGTCCCTGACGAAATCGTTCCTATGCTTCAACAGCTCTGCCAGACTAAATCTGATGTCGTACCTTTTTTCTATATATTTGTAAAGCGCCCACACCCATTTGTCCAAAGGCTCTATGCCTGTTGGTGAAAGCGGCAGGACTGTAAGCTCGTTGTCTTTCAGGTATTGAACGTTTTTTTTGATTGCTGCTTTGAAGCTTGGGCAGAATGGGAGTTTTAATATATTTTCATCGCCTCTGAGGGCCTCAAACGAAGGCTTGCCTGGCTCGCTCGGCGTCATCTCTTTGAAAGACCAAATCGTTGCAAAATCGTACGATGCTGCCTGCGCTCCTGGTCTGAGCCAAGAAATCTTTCTGAGTGTTTCTCTTCCACCTGCCTCAGCACCGATCTCTTTTATTGCCCTATATCTGTCTATGTAAGGCTTGAGCATTCTCTTGTATTCGTCGATCGAGAACTTGCGCGACTGTACCATTCCAATCAACCGTTGGTAACGCTCTTTCACGGTTTTCTCGAACGTGCCGCGCCACTCGACATACAGCTTGTTCTTTGTTGAAAGCACAACTCCTTCTGCTTCGGAAACTTTATAATCTTTAGCAATCTTTTTCGGATTCGTATCCTCGTCTTTCATCTGCATAAAGTCTGCAATAATTGTCGGCCAGCGCGGGGCAATGTGCTTCAACGATATGCCTTCGCCTGTATGCACATCCACCTGATCTATGAATACTGATTTCAAAGTCTGTTCGGTCTTCATCAGCAGCGCATTGTCTTTTGTCTTCAGTGCCAGCTCCCTGCTTCTGAAATAATTGATGAAGTCTTGGTACCTACGCAAGTCGTGAAAAAGCAATTCAAAGTCTGTTATTGATGTGGATATGCCAGCAAGCCCCTCTTTTATCTGTCGCTCGAGCGTTTGTTTCTGTTGCATGGTCAACTGATAATATTGTGGGTGTAATGGCGACACTTCCATACTGTCCTCTACTTTGAAAACCCTGTGCCCCCATTTACTCAGCCAGAACATCAGGCTGTAAAGCACCGCGCTGCATTTTCCCGGAAAAGATGTGAAATTGATATTCCAAAAGCTTATGCTCAGCGGGGAGATATGCCATAACTCGCCTTCTACCACAAACCCGTTTTCTCCCACAGGGAATGACGGAGTATGACCTAATTTAACTTCTGTTGTAAACCTCAAATCCCTAATCGCGCTTCCCATAAAACTCCTCGGCTGAACTCTCGAACATATGTAAAATTACCATTTCAGCAAGATTATGCCTATTGCTATAAGTATTATTCCCAACAATCGTGCAGTATTCCCATATGCCGCAATCTGCCCCCTATCACCAGGCCCGCCGATTAAAAGGAACAAACCGACAATCAATGAAAGCCCGCCAAATATCTTTAAAGCCATACTATCTAATATTATATTTTAATATCAGTTTTAATAAAATTTGTAATAGAACGATTCGAATAGCCGTTTATATGGGTGTTCATAACCGTTCATGTTGAGTGATCCAATGCCGATATTCGCAAGAGCAAAACTCCTTTTGGAAGACAGGTGCCTCACTTACAGGCCAAAAATGGAATTCAGTTACATCGGGCCTAATCCTGACAAAGCGTACCCAAAGCTTATAGACATACTTACGCGCAGTTTGAACATACCAAGAGAGAACATACAGGAGAAAGGCTTCAAATGGGATCGCTCCAAGCCAGAAGAAAAGTTCAGCGCGTCTTTCGAAGTTATAAAAGACTTGGACAAGTTCACGTACATGTACATTGAAATATCGATGAGTGGAATTGTAAAACCGAGCAAAGAGTTCGACAAAGAGGGCTCTGTCAAATTTGCAATGGGTGGTATGATAAGGACAGAATATCCGCAGGACACACTATGGGAACGCAGTTTCTTTTATGAGATGCTTAGAACTTTTTATCACCGCGTTTTCTACAAGGAGCGAAGGTACAAATGGATTCAAGAATGCAGAGACCAGATGCTGCAAATACAAAACGAGCTTAAGGAATTCTTCAACTTGCTGACAAAGGCGAGATATTGAACAAAAGCCGTAAAATGGACTGATAGATGCAGAAATGTAAAAATTAATTGGAATAAAACCAATTATTAACTATATGCCGCCACCAAAAAAAGCACATATAGTATCATATAAAATCGCAGAAGAAGTCCTTGTCCCAGCAGGAGCAATATCCATAGAATTCAAAGGAAAAAATCCTTTCAGGATATACCATAAGCTTGGTGGCATGCTGCAAACAATATTCCATGGCCGTGGAAAAAACATTTTTGAGCGCAGTTTTAAGTGGGACATAACAGGCGACCCAATAGATTTTTTTGTTGAGACCTGGTTCGACGATTCAAGGTTTGACAGGTTCACGAACTACAAAGTCAGGATAAGGGTGCACGGGCAGCAGCCTTCCGATCCAGAGAACCCGAACGGTGTTTGCAAAATAGAAATAAAGCCATTCTTGGAAACTACTTACAGATTTGGGAACGCTTTTGAAAGAATGATAGGAATAGGGTTCATATGGCTTTACCACAGGCTTATGTACAACAATGTACGCAGAAGATACATACAGATTATGAAAGAGTGGGTGTACAGTCTCGAAGTGGCTATAAGAGAAGAATACGGCATACCGCTTGAAAAGCCCGAACTCACAGGCGCAAGCAGCAGAGTGCCATAGCGCCATAGCATCGTAGTCCAAAAAAACCTTTTTATTGTTCTCTTCCAAATGTAGGTTTGATATTGCATGACAAAAATAGTCTTGAAACTCGGAGGCTCGGTGATAACTAAAAAAGATGTAAAAAACTTTCCCCTGGAAATCGAAGAAATAAAACAACGCGCAGATGAGTACATACGCCTGATCGAAATAAAAAGAATCGGCAAAGAAATAAAAGAAGCGATGAACGAAAACCCAATCCAGCTAGTTCTGATAAATGGTGCCGGACTTTTCGGACATTTTCTTGTGAAACACAACCGGCCAGATGATGATGTGCGCGCGTCTGTCAATCTCCTGAATGAAAAGCTTGTCTCAGAGCTCAGAAAAATCGGAATAGATGTTGTGCCTATACCGCCATCAGAAAGCTGTGAGTTCGCCGACGGGAAATTCAATGTCAGTTATCTTTGGGAAGTGGGCAAGGCCCTGCTCGAAGAAGGGAAGACGATTTCAACATACGGCGACATGCTAAAAGGCGGCAAAGTCATTTCCGGCGATGACTTGGTTGTGCTGCTGGCAGAGCATTGGCAAGCAGACAAGATAATTACTGCAACAGACGTAGACGGCGTTTTCACAAAGGACCCGAAAATCTATAAAGATGCGAAATTTATCAGACTCCTTGGCTCTGAAAATGACGTAAAAGTAGAATATACAATAGACAGCATAGATGTAACTGGTGGGATGGCATCAAAAGTAAAAAAACTTAGACATGCTACTGCGAATGGGATAAATTGCCGGATAATAAACGGGTTGGAAGAAGGAAACATAAAAGCTGCGCTGCTGGGCGATGAAAGTATAGGAACTTTAATTCTTCCTTGATTTTTTGGATTTGATGAATCTAATTATCTTATTTGCTGTTTGTTTTAATGTCAGTTCCGACGAATCAAGAACAAAATCTGCGATTTTCTTTTGGTAAAAATAATCGAACCCGTAAATGCGCTTCCACTCTTTGCGTTCAATGCTCTGGCGCTTGCGGATTTCTTTCATAGCCTTGCTTATGCTTATTCCATCCCGCTTTGCAGTTCTTCTTGCGCGCTCTCTCAATGGCACATCCAACCAGATTTTGTAATCACTCAAATCTTTTAGAAAATGTACAGATAACTTACCGCAAATAACGATGTTTCCTCTTTTTGCTTTTTTGATTTGAAGTTTGTCCCGTTCTTCATGCGTCTTTTTGCTCTTGCCTTTTTTTGTTTGCCATGCTTCTAATGCTGCTCTGCTCTCCTCTTTTGATTTGCTTAGTTTTTTATGTAGTTTGCCTGGAACAAAATATTTGAAGCCCAATCGCCTTGCAACCTCTTTTGCTACAGACGTACTGCCTGATCCTGGCGGTCCAGAAATCACAACCACGCGCTTCTTAGGCATAATGAAAATTTGCTTTTGATGAATAATAACTTTAATTGGGCAAAATCCAAATTTATTTTATGGGCATTTTCGACAGGTTCCGAAGAAAGAAGAAAGAAAGTATGGATCAACCGAAATTTCCTGCAGCTGCACCATCAACAAGACACATAGCGCCAGGAGTGCCTGTAGCACCTGCTGTACCAACATCAGCTACACGCGATAGCTTAAAGGCCGAAGTGGATTTGGTGCTTTCACAGATGGAAAACGTGCGGATGCAATACGAAGCGATAAGCGCGCGTCTGCAGAACATTGAACGGCTTGTCACCGAGATAAGAAGTTTTTGTAAATAATCCCTTTAATTTCTGCTAAAGGTTCCTTCAATTCAGTTTGTAATTCTTCCAATCTCTCTTCGCTATTTGAATCGACTGAGTCTCTCCCTAATTTATTTATTTCTTTTAAAACATCTATCACAGTTTCCAGTACAACTGGTAACGCAGTTTCGTCTTCTAGCATAAATGGCCCATCATATCTAGAATCTTCCTCGATTCTCCACCCACAAGGATGGCATCCCATTTTTGGACCATAACTGTCGCACAGAACTGCATCTTCGTTGGAAGAAAATAACAAATGGCCTTGATGAAAAATAGAAACGCCTATATAATCTTTACCATACGCCTTATATGTTCCAACATAAATCTCCATGATAAATCTAAAACATCAAAAGCTTTTATTCTTTAATCAAATGTAAAAATATTCTCTTGCTTCTTTCTGCTCTCTGTCCAATTGTGATTCTGGTTTGTTTGCCCGCGGCCTGCCGGTTTGCGGATCTTTTCGGAAAGTCACGCCTACGCGCGCAAGGAATTTGTTGAGCGCATCTTTCAATTCGTCAACGTTTTCAACTTCCCCGCGAATGCCTGGTTCGCCCAAAAAAACCATTCCGCGATACCCAGCCTGACTTAAGAAAAGCAAATCGTGATCCACAACCAATGCGCTTTTTTCATGCACTTCGGTTATTTTGTTTATCATCTTCGCAAGCGCCAAACGCTGTTCGACGTCCAAAAACGCAGAAGGTTCGTCAAGTAAATAAAGTTCTGCATCCCTTGACAAGCATATTGCAATTGCCACGCGTTGAACCTCGCCGCCTGACAGGCTTGCAACATTTTTTTCAAGAAGCTTTTCCAATGACAACGGCCGAATGATTTCTGCTTTGTACGAATCCGTAAGCGTTGCAACTGTTCCAAGTAGCTCGCGTACAGTCCCGTCAAATTCTGTTTTGATGTATTGTGGTTTGTAGGATATTGCAATATTGTCACTTGTTTGTCCTTCATCTGCTTTTAGTTCTCCTGCAAGTATCTTTGCAAAAGTTGTTTTCCCGATTGCATTTGCACCAAGCACGGCAAGCACTTCTTTCTCATGCACTTCGCCTGCTTTCACTTCCAGTTGGAACGAACTCTTTCCTGCAAATTTTTTCTTTATGCCACTGAATGAGACTATGATTTTTGGAGAAACCGCTTTTCCAATAATTGTTGTGTCCAAAAAGTTTATCGGCTCGTCGCGGAACCTCACATTGTCTTCCTTTATGTAGCCGTCCAAGAAAGTGTTGATGCCCACGCGCACACCGTAAGGCTTTGACACGATTCCGTACACAGCCGGCACTCCGTAAAAGATATGCACGCGGTCTGCAAGGAAATCAAGCGCGGCAAGATCGTGGTCAACAATCATGACCGATCTGCCTTCACAATATTTTCGTATGAGCTTCGAAATCTTCAGGCGCTGGAAAACATCAAGGAAACTCATCGGCTCGTCGAAATAATAGATGTCCGCATCGCGTGCTATGCATGCTATTATTGCCACGCGCTGAAGCTCGCCGCCTGACAGGCTTGCAACTTCTCTGTCCAAAAAACCTTCAAGTCCAAAATCCTTTATCATGTCATTTACGATTTTCCGCTCGTCTGCTGTGTCCAAGAGTTTGGAAATATTACCTTTGAAAACCTTTGGCACCTGATCAACACGCTGTGGCTTTATCGATGTGCGCACTTGTTTGCTCTCCAAATTTTCCAGATATGCTTGCATCTCAGTACCACGGAAAATCTCTATTGCTTTTGAAAAGTCTGGCTCGGTCTCAAAATTTCCAAGATTCGGTTTAAGTTCGCCTGATAGGATGCGAAGCGCTGTTGTTTTGCCAACGCCGTTCGGTCCTACTATGCCAACAACCTCTTTCGCACTCGGGAAAGGCAACCTGAACAGCGTGAACGCATTCGGACCGAAGCGATGCACAGGCGATTCGCTGAGTTGTTTGGGCAGATTGACAACCGACAACGCGCCATATGGGCATTTTTTCACACAAATGCCGCAGCCAATGCAGAGCGGCTCATCAATCTTTATCTTCTTTTTGCCATCTGCGCCGGCTTCATAAATTATACAATCCTCGCCGCTGCGCACAATCGGACAGCTTCGCTGGCAAATCAGCTGGCACTTTTTTGGCTTGCACAGCTCACGATCGACAACTGCTATTCTTTCTGCGCGTTTCTTCACCATACAAATCAATATTCAGATAATACTATATATTTCAATTGATAAGATTTCTTTGGGTAGGAAAAATGATAATTGGACTCGTCGGCAAACCCAACAGCGGAAAATCATCGATGTTCAAAGCAATGACAATGATAGATGTCAAAATATCCAGCGTTCCGTTCACAACAATCGAGCCGAACATCGGCGTGGGTCACATAATCGTTGATTGCGTCTGTAAAGAATTTGGAGTCGAGTGCGCACCAAAACATGGTTTCTGTAAAAACGGAAAACGTTTCGTGCCTGTGAAGATTGTGGACGTGGCTGGACTTGTGCCAGATGCGCACTTGGGAAAGGGCATGGGCAATCAGTTTTTGGACGATTTGCGACAAGCATCAACACTTGTGCATATTGTCGACGCGACAGGACAGACAGATGCAGAGGGCAACCCAGGCGAAGGCGACCCAGAGAAAGACATAGAATTTTTGGAGAAGGAAATTGATCTGTGGTTTGCCAGCGTAATCGAACGTGCGCTGAAAAAATTCGAGAGGCAGCTTGCAAAAGCCGGCCGGGCAGACGTGTTGGAAATTTTGTCCATCCAGTTCACGGGACTAGAAATCAAAAAGTATGATGTCGGGCGTGCGCTGAAAAAAATTGACGAGCTTGGGTTGCAGCTGGATTTGAAAAACAAAGAAAGCATAGTCGCGTTTGCACGCGAGTTGCGTAAAACATCCAAGCCGATTATAATTGCAGCGAACAAGATAGACCTTTCAAAAGCTCAGCAGAACTTTCAAGCATTAAAAGAAAAACACAAGCACATAACCCCGACAAGCGCTGAGGCGGAGATTGCATTGAAACGGGCAGCCGAAAAAGAATTCATAGACTATCTACCTGGCAACAGCTTTACAACACGGGCTGACCTAGACGAACATCAAAAGAAGGCGCTTGAGTTCATAAAGATGCGTATATTGGCTGAGTACGGATCGACTGGTGTGCAGCAGTGCTTACAAAAAGCTGTGTTCGAGCTTATGGACAGTATAGTTGTTTATCCCGTGGCCGACCGCAACAAGCTTAGCGACAAAGAAGGCCGCGTGCTGCCTGATGCATTCATCGTACCGCGCGGCACGACTGTGAAGCAGCTGGCGTACAAAGTTCATACAGACCTCGGCGACAAGTTCATATGCGGCGTGGACGTGCGTACAAAGCGAAAGCTTGCGGCTGACCATAAGCTGGAAAACGGCGATGTTATTGAAATAATGACTGCGAAATGACTTTTATTCTTTTCGGCGAAAGCCTTATTTCTTTCGAATCTCATTATTTAATATGCTCACAAACGATGATGCATATTCTAGTTCTCTAAAAATTAAAAGAAAAATTGGATTTGACACAGAAAAATATCTGCAGGCCCAAGTGCAGAAAATCCTAGATCGCGTCGGACTGTTCGACAAATTATATCTCGAGTTCGGCGGGAAGTTGCGTTATGATAATCACGCTTCGCGCGTGCTTCTTGGTTTTGAAGTCGACACGAAAATAAAGATGCTCCAGCAACTGGATGATGTTGAAATGATACACTGTATAAGCGCAAAGGACATTGAACAAAGGAAAATCAGGCGTGATTTTGGATTGGCATACGAAGACCAGATACTCAAGGACATAAATGATTTGCACGAATTGGGGTTGGATGTGTCTGCTGTTGTGATAAACAGATACAACGGCGAAATATCAGCAGACAAATTCAAGCAAAAGTTGGAAAACAGGGAAATACGCGTATTCGTACATTATGAAATACCAGGTTACCTTAAAAATCTAGAACTTGTTGTAAGCGACGAGGGGTATGGAAAGCAAGATTATGTTGACACTAAGAAGAAGATTGTTGTTGTGACTGCACCCGGTCCAGGGAGTGGGAAGATGTCGTTCTGCATGGCGCAGTTATACAATGACAGAAAGCGCGGCATCAAATCCGGCTTCTCAAAATTCGAAACTTTCCCTATATGGAACTTGCCTCTTAATCATCCTGTGAATGTTGCATACGAAGCAGCCACAGCAGACTTGGGCGACTTCAACCTCATTGATCCGTTTCACAAGGAAGCGTATGCCACAACAGCAATAAATTACAACAGGGACGTGGAGAACTTTGACATAATGAAAAAAATAATCGAGAAGGTGGTCGACGAAGACGACCCGATGGCAAAAATCAAGTCGCCAACCGACATGGGTGTTAATATGGCTAAAGAGGGTATAATCGATGATGCTGCTGTGAGAGCAGCAGCAGAGCAAGAAATCATAAGGCGTCACTTCAGATACAACAGGGAATTTGTGGAAGGGGCCACCACACGCGACACGCTTGACAGAATGGAAAAAATAATGGATAAGGTAGGAGTCAAGCCAGAGCACCGCTCTGTTGTTTTGCCAGCAAGAGAGGCTGCTGAAGACGCCAAAAGAAGAAAAAAAAGCGAGGGAAAGGGCTACCGTGGTGTGTTCTGCGGTGCTGCGATCGAATTAGATTTGTATGACTCAGATACGATAATTGTGACAGGCAAGAACTCGCCGTTCATGCATGCAGAATCAGCAGCTCTATTGAATGCCGCAAAAATACTTTCAGGGGTGCCAGACGAAACTTATGTGATATCACGAGATGTCATAGACCGTATGAACCGGCTAAAAGAAAAAATGGGATTAGGCACATCGCTTGATGTGAAAGAGGTGCTGGACGCACTTGCTGCAAGCGCTGTGTCAGACCAAAATGCAGACAAATGTATACATGTACTCGATGAATTGTATGGTTGCGAAATGCATACCACGCATCTTATGAACGGTTCCGAGGAAATCCCGCTGAAACAGCTCGGGTTGAACGTGACAACAGATGCGAAACGGCCGTTTCCGAACGCGTACAACAGATAAATGTCCTGACAGGGAACGATTTGTTATCATCTACAAGTGACACTTCTGCTAAAAAAACGTGCTTGTTTTAAAGCCGTCAGCTTCATAAATTAATTCAGTGATTGTTTGTATTCTGTAGAGATTGAAGAGCTGTTAAAAAAGAAGCGCATAACCACCGGCAGCCGCGTGCGAATAACGAAAGGCAAGCAGACATATGAAGGCCTGCTTATGCCGCGGATTGACCTGGGTGACAAAAACAGCATAGTCATCAAGCTAGACAATGGCTACAACGCAGGAATACGGTTTGAGCGCGGATTGAAGATTAAAAAAATCAAAGGCGGCAGGCAGATCAGGTTCAAGTCCGCCAAGGTTCGAGCCTTTAAAGACCCGAACAAGCCTACTGTAAGCATACTGGGTTGCGGAGGAACAATCGCAAGTCGCGTAGAGTATACGACCGGTGCTGTTTTTCCAGCTTTCTCTCCAGATGACCTGCTTCTGAGCTTTCCAGAATTGAAAGAAATAACGAACATCCAAGGACGCAAGCTGTTCGACCTGTTTTCAGAAGACATGACGCCTGCACATTGGCAAATCATAGCGCGCGAGGTTGCAAAGGAAATCAAGTCAAAGTCCGACGGCATCATACTTATGCACGGCACTGATACGCTGCATTACACAGCAGCTGCGCTCAGCTTTATGGTCCAAAACCCCACTGTGCCAGTTGTGATTGTTGGCGCGCAGCGGAGCTCGGACCGCGGCAGCAGCGACAATGCGATGAACCTTGCGTCCGGCGCGCTTATCGGAGCCAAGTCGGACATAGCTGAAGTGGGTGTATGCA
>CAZSGV010000006.1:0-18572 GCA_964606565.1 uncultured archaeon | reverse complement strand
CTTTCTAATTTTATGCTCTGGCAAGCATCATACGCCGAGTTTTATTTCACCAAGACGCTCTGGCCAGATTTCTCAAAGAGAGAGCTGATAAAAGCAATAAAATGGTTCAATTCCACAAAGAGGAATTTCGGAAAGTAATCTATTTTTGAATTTTAATGTCCAATATAAAACAGTTGGTTTGCTATGCATGACGTTGTTGTTGTTGGCGCGGGTATTGCTGGCTGTCGCACGGCCGAGCTGATTGCGAAAAAAGGATTCAATGTTGCGCTTGTCGAAGAGCACGCAGACATAGGCGCGCCCGTGCAATGTGCAGGTCTTGTCAGCCACAGATTGAAATCCATGCTGCCAGACTTGCCAAATAATGTTTTTCTGAATGAAGTTCGTCGTGCAAAATTTTTCTCTCCGTCCAACAAAGATGAAACCGACCCAGCGCTTGAATTAAACTCGAAAAAGCCTGCGCACGTAGTGGACCGCGAAAAACTTGACAAATCTCTTTTTAAAAACGCCACAGCCGCAGGAGCAAAAGCAGCACGCTCCACAAAATTCACGGATTTCTCAATAGCCGAAGATAAAATCCTTATTTCCACAAATCGAGGTAAAATCGAGTCCAAGCTGCTTGTTGGAGCTGATGGTCCCAGTTCGCTTGTTGCAAAGCGGGCAAAGCTAGACGTGCCGATGAATTATTTGGCTGGTGTGCAAGCGACCGTGGGAGGCGAGTTCGAGCCAGACGCGGTTGAGCTTTGGTTTGACAATTATATAACACCGGATTGTTTCGCTTGGGTCGTTCCAATAAACTCAAAACAGGCACGAATCGGTCTCGCAGCTGAAACAAAAGCGCTCGAACATTTCAGAAAATTTGTAAAAAGGCGAACAAAAAAAACAGTAAAGCCGAACGTTGGCGGCAGGATAAATTTCGGTCTTATGAACAACACGGCAGCAGAGCGCGTTATTGTGGTTGGCGATGCTGCTTCTCATGTCAAGCCTTTCTCGGGCGGCGGAGTGATTTACGGCTTGATTGGAGCTGGTTATTGTGCGAATGCGTGTGTGAAAGCTTTGCGAGCGGATGATTTCAGTGCTGGTTTTTTGAAACAGGAATACGACAAAAAATGGAAATGGCAATTGCGCAAACCGATAAAGCGCGGGTTGTTGTATAGAAAGCTTTTACTAGGTTCGGACAGAAAAATGAATTTCCTTTTGAGTGCTGCTGGAAAGTTTAAATTCATTGTGCAGGATTGGGATATGGATTTGCTTTAAACCATCACTTTAATATTCTTGTTCCCAACCAACGCCTTCACAACTGCTTTGCCGATATCGGACCGCTTTGTGATTTTTATCTTTCCTTTTTTGCCGACAATTGCGGAAAAGAGGAATTTATCCTCGATGTAGATGTTCGCACTTTTGCCGATGTATATTTGGTTTAATTTCAGTTCAATCGTGTTTCCAGATTCTCTAAAGTCGTATTTTATTTCTTTGCCGAGTGCTGCGATATTTGGTTCGACGTCCAGATGAATGCCCAAGCGATCCTGTATCTTGTTTATTGTCGCGCCTTCTCTGCCGATGAGCCTTGCTATCACTTTGTTGTCAACCCGCACGCGTGCATTGTTTTCGCTTACTATTTCAACTTCTGCACGGGGATCGAATTTGACAATCTCATCCATTATCCGCTCGGCTGCAAGGCGTTTCGCTGCTGACGGTTTGCTGGTTGTCACAGGTATGACTATGTTTTCTTCGCCGAATGTGTATATCTCGTATTCAAGCATGCCAGACTCGAAGTCCTTCACTTCCACAACTGGTCGTGCAAGATCTGCTTCGACCATGCCGCTCGGCACTTTTACGCTCATGCTGAGTTCGTACACTTTCTCGACTTTACCAGCGCGCACGAAGATTATTGTGTCAATCACATGCGGTATCATACCCAGCTCGATTTTTCCCATGAACCGCTGTATGGCATCGATTGCTTTGCTCGAATGCACAACACCGATCATGCCCACACCTGCTAGGCGCAGGTCAGCAAACACTCTAAACTCTTTAGGCTTACGAACCTCGTCGAAAATGGAGTAGTCAGGCCGCACGAGCAGCAGAATGTCAGCTGTTTTTTCAAAGTCTCCCTCAAGCGGTGCGTACTGCGTGATCTCAGGTCCGACTTGAAGGTCACGCGGCGATTCAAGAGTTTTGACAATTTTTCCTTTTTGCATATAGAATTCTGCAAGACCGCTTGCGAGCGTTGTCTTTCCGCTGCCAGGCGGTCCGGCGATTATGACTCCTTCTGCGCGTTCAGCAAGCCGTGTCATCAGCCGCTCGGATAGATTGTACTCCTCAAGCTTCATTTTGATTATCGGCCTTACAATTGTCACTTCCAGGCCGTCTGAAAATGGCGGCCGTGCGATTGCAATCCTATATTCCCCGAGTTGAATAACAAGTGCGCCGCGTCTGCTTATTTCGACGTTGCCTTCCTCGCTTATTCGAGCAGCATCACTTATTTCATTTATGATGCGTTCTATGTCATCTTTTGTCAAAAGCTTGTCGTCGATTTCCACAAGCTTGAATTGTCCGGGTTTGCCGCGCTTTGCGAGCGGTTTCACTTTATCTTTAAGATGCACGCTTATTGTGTCGGATGTGAAAAATTCCTCGAATTTCAGACCAGTCGTTTTCACTACAGTTGGGATGTAACGGGTCTGCACGCCCTCAGCCTCGCCGACCAAGCCTTGAACATAGTCAGCTGTGAAGAATTCTGCGCCTTCGTCCTTTGCCACATCGCGGATAATTGCATCCATTCGTCCGGATTTAGAAAGTCTTATATCGTCCAGCGTAGGCCGCTTGCCTGTAAACCGCAGCTTCAGGCCGTGCTTCTTTGTCAGCTCGCGCAGATTTTTTAATTCGTCGAGTCCGATAAAGCCAATTTCACGGCCGCGTGATGCCTGTGCCTGAAGTTCGTCAAGCACAGCAGCCGGGATAATGATTTCCACGTCTTTTAATTTTCCTTGTTTGATAAGCTCAGATAACTTTCTATCGATAATTATAGATGTATCTGGGACTATTCGTTTGGTTTTCTTAACCATTAAATCACCTTTTATTTTTTAATTCAATTTTTCAATTCGGCGACAAACAATCGCACGAATCGATATTCATTAAAAGTAGCTCTCGCTTCTTTATTTCTGACTAAATTTAATTATTTTGCTCCCTTAAAAAAGCATCGTTTTTTGTCTTCACTGCTTGGTGGCTCTGAGCGAATGCTTTCACCGCTCGGCTATGACACAGTGCAAAATGCAGTTTGAGGAATAAGTTTTGAAACACAGAAAATGTTTTTTAAGCTCTTGGACTTTGTCTAATTAGATAGTAGGTGAGTCGGATGGATTGCCCAGAATGCAGAACTGGATTAGTAATTCAAAAAGGTGAGGGAAAAATCTGCAATAAATGTGGCTTGGTCGTTGAAGAGCAAGGATTCATGTCCGGTCGAATGTTGCTGGTTTGAAAAGAAAATTTAGAAAGGAAAGCACTTGAATACTCTTACTTACCCATTTTGCGGGACTTTGACTTTATCCTTTTGATTATCTCACCAAGCTTTAATCTATCCTCGATTTTCAATTTCATATCCTTGAGCACGTACATTCCTTCTTTCAACTCTTTCTCACCCACAATGATTACATAATCCACGTCAATACTGTCTGCATATTCCAGCTGCTTTGTCAGGTTGCGACCCATCGAATCTGTCTGGCATGGTATTCCTTTTTTTCTCAACCTTTTCGCAACTTTTACGGCCTGCGGCAATAGCTTGTTGTCCGTGTTTGCAACAAACGCCCGGACTATGCTTGGCAAGCCATCAAACATTTTGTTCTTTTTCATAACTTCGAATATTCTGCTGATGCCCAGCGAGATGCCGGTTGCCGGAACAGCCGAACCACCTACGTCTTTCACGAGGTTGTCATATCTGCCGCCACCTCCGCAGCTCACACCCTCGCCAAGCTCAACTTCAAACACTGCTCCAGTGTAATAATCTAGACCGCGTACAAGCGACAAGTCAAACTTCAGCCGCTTTGCAATGCCGAATTCTTTTGCAAGCTTTAGCAGTTCTTCAAGTTCTGCAACGCCTTCAATATCGCCGTATTTTTTGCGCAGCTTTTTGACTTTTGCGCTGTTGCTGCCGGATATCTTCAAAAATTTTATTATCTTTGCTACGCTGCGTGGGTCGGTTACTTTTTGCTGCAGTTCGGCTTTTACACCATCCTCGCCGATTTTATCCAGTTTGTCTATAGTGCGGAACACGTCCCTTATGTTTTCTCCTGCCAAAGATTTTTCAAAAACTGCTTGCACAACCTTTCTGTTGTTTATTCGCACAAAGAAATCTTGAAATCCGAGCTGCTCTAAGCATTCGCACGTAGCTGCCAAGCATTCCACATCTGCCATAACAGAGTCGCTGCCCACCACATCAACATCAGCCTGCCAGAACTCCCTGTAGCGCATTGCCTGCGGTTGGTCATAGCGCCACACGCGTCCGATCGCGTAGCGTTTGAAAGGCAGCTTTAGTTGTGGATTTGATGCGATCACGCGGACGAGCGGCATTGTTAGATCGAATCGCAGGCCAAGCTCGCGGTCGGATTTGTCCTTAAAATAATAAATCTCGTTCTTCACAGCATCACCGAGCCCGCCTTTTGCTGACAGAAGATTGAAGTCCTCGAACGCAGGTGTGAACAGCGGCGCGAAGCCAAACCTTTCAAAAACAGAGCGGACTATGTCTAGCAATTTCTGCAGTTTTACCGCGTCCTCCGGCATTAAATCTCTTGTGCCTTTCGGCGTCTGAAATTTCATACTTTTTATTATTCGGGACGGCTATTTAAGTTGTGATGATTCAAGCTGTTCTTTTTCGTATATCCAACGGCCGTTATTTTTCTTACAACCAATGTGGACAAACACTATTTCTAAATCTCGCTCGGTATGTTGTTCCAGTCCATTATATTTCATCTCTCTCAATCGATTGAACAAAGAATTGGCATCTTGAACTTGCACGCCACTTTCTACTGCTGATACTAGATTATCTAATCCATAATGTGAAATCAAATCGCTGTGCATCCCTTTCCCTCTTTTCATTTTATCTTCCTACAGAGGGAGAAGTAGAACCCAACCTTAATTCGCTAGCAGAACAAAAAAGCATTTCTGCAGCGAAACATATTCTTCAGAATGTAAAAATAGTTAAGACAGAAAAAACATAATTTGTTTCTAGAGCTCTTTTTATTCTGAAACAAGATTTAGCGATTCATAGCATGGCGTTCCATTACCGTCTTTTATCAGGGCTATCCAATGGCGGTATTGATTAGGCGTTCTAGGATTTCTAAGCTGTTTGTACCAAGACGCGTTATGTCTTGTTAAGATTTCCTTTTTCACGAGTGGATTTAGCCAATCCCATTCTTTAGGAAGGTCACATGTAGAGTTATGAATGTAGTCAGGCAGGTGGATTCTGAAAGTGGCATAAAGGTGTAACAGGGCTTCGGCAGCAGTAAAATTGAAAGCTGCAACAATTTCATTTTTTTTGATGTATGTAATACGTTCTGATACGCTCCGTTCGGATATCCCAATATCTTCGGATAATTCTTTAATGGTCGGTACCCTCATTTTTTCGTTCGCATCTTCAATGAGATATATGAGCTCAATGATTGAGGGCGCAAAAGAATTTTCTATTCCCCCGTAAGATACTGGAAGCAATTCACCTTTATCCAGCTTCCTAAGGTTAATAGTGCCTTCTGATTCTAAATATGGAAATTCCATAAGCGTAGTATTCATTGTAACATTTAAATGGGTTTTTAATTCTGAAAATCACAAAATCTATTCAGTGTGAGTTATGAACGAAAAGCCTAAAGAGATGGAAGACAGGATAAGTAAATTTTGGAAGCAGCGCGGGATATATGAAAAGGCAAAGAACAACCGAAGAGCAGCAAAGAAATGGTATTTTCTGGACGGTCCGCCGTATGCAACAGGAAGCATACATGTGGGCACAGCAATGAACAAAGTGATCAAGGATTTTTATCTGAGATTTTTCCGCATGCTCGGCTACAATGTTTGGAGTCAGCCGGGATATGATACGCACGGCGTGCCGATTGAGAACAAAGTCGAAAAGCTGTTGGGATTCACGTCAAAAAGCGACATTGAAAATTTCGGTGTTGAGAATTTTATAAAAAAATGCGAGGAGTTTGCAACAAAGTTCATAGGCGTAATGGGCGAGCAGTTTGCAAATCTGGGCGTATGGATGGACTGGAAAAACCCGTATATGACGCTCACGAACGAATACATAGAAGGCGCTTGGTTCACTTTCAAAAAAGCATTTGAAAAAGGATTTCTATATCGCGGTACGTACAGTGTTCATGTATGCCCGAAATGTGAGACAGCGGTTGCTTATAATGAAATTGTGTACAAAGAAGTGGACGACAATTCGATTTATGTAAAATTCAAAGTGCGCGGCAAGAAGAACGAATACCTTGTTATTTGGACTACTACTCCATGGACACTGCCATCGAACACGGGCATTATGGCTCATCCTAAAGCCGAATATGTTCGCGTGGGTGCAGCTGGCGAGATTTTGATTGTTGGCAAAGCATTGCTTGAAAAACTCATGCAAAAGTTCGGCGTGGAAAATTATAAAGTGCTTGAAACGTTTGAAGGCAAACATCTCGAAGGACTGACGTATGAACATCCACTTGCGGACATTTTTGAATTCCAGCGCGGTTTGGATAATGCGCATCGTGTTGTGCTTTCTGACCAATTCGTAAGCTTGGATGAGGGTACAGGACTTGTGCATACAGCGCCAGGCCATGGACAGGAAGATTACAAAGTAGGCAAAGAAGCTGGTCTGCCTGTTGTGAATCCGCTGCGAATGGATGGAACATTTGGCGAAGGGTCTGGGAAATACGAAGGCGTGTTCGCAAAAGACGCTGATAAAATGATTCTCGACGAGCTGAATCACCGAGGAATGATTCTGGCTGAAGAACATTTGAGACACGATTATCCTATGTGTTGGCGCTGCGATTCTCCGCTGTTGATGATGGCTGTGCCGCAATGGTTTTTCAAAGTGACTGATATACGCGACAAATTGCTTGAGGAAAACAAAAAGATAAACTGGGTTCCGGAATGGGCCGGTCAACGGTTCAAGAATTGGCTTGAAAGCCTTGACGACTGGCCGATTTCTAGGCAGCGCTATTGGGGCATCCCGCTGCCGATTTGGGTGTGTGAGAAGTGCGATAAAATAAAAGTTGTCGGGTCGCGCAAAGAGCTTCCAAAAGTTCTAAAGGACTTCCACAAGCCGTACATAGATCAGATTGTGTTGAAATGCAAGTGCGGTGGAGTCATGCGACGCGTGCCTGACGTGTTGGATGTATGGTTCGATTCAGGCGTTGCAACATGGGCCTCGCTGGGATATCCGCAAAAGGAGCAGCCGTTCAAAAAACTGTGGCCAGCGGATTTTGTGCTCGAGGGCCCGGACCAGATACGCGGTTGGTGGAACTCGATGATGATAACAAGTGTTATGACTTTCGACCGTAGACCCTTTAATAACATCTTATTTCACGGATTTGTACTGGATGCGCACGGCGCGAAGATGAGTAAAAGCAAGGGAAACATTGTGACAACAGAAGATTCAATAGAAAAATATGGCCGAGATGTGCTTAGATTCTATTACCTGTCAAGGCCGGTATGGGACGATATGTATTTTAATGTCGAGAATCTGAACGAGCTTGCAAAATCCTTTATTGTTGTGCGAAACATTTTCAACTTTGTGAAAACATATGTTCCGAAAGCACCAAGAGCAGAACCAAAAAATCTAAAAAAAGAAGACAAATGGATTTTGTCGAGACTTAATACTGTTATGTCAAATTCAACAGATAATTGTAAAGGCTTCATTTCCCACAAAGCAGCAAACGAGATTCTTGATTTTATACTGAACGACTTTTCGCGATGGTACATAAAACTAGTGCGTGATCGGGTTTGGCCCGATTACAGCGGCGCAGACAAGAACGCTGCATTTTATACACTCTTCGTAGTTACGGAAACGATAACAAAATTACTTGCACCATTCTGCCCATATCTAGCAGAAAATGTTCATCAAGATGTAATAAAACCGTTATCGAAAAAAGCGAAAGAATCTGTACATATGGAAGACTGGCCGAAAGCGGACAAGAAGTTGATGAACGAAAAGCTGGAGAAGCAAATGAACATAGTGAAACAACTTGTGGAACTTTCATACGCGGCCAGACATACAGCAGGCATAAAACTGAGATGGCCTGTGAATTCGGTCGTAGCCGTATCAAAAAAGGATGAAGTTGCTACAGCTGTACGAACATTAAAAGAAATTTTGAAATATATGTGCAATGCAAAGAATGTTGTCGCGAAAACAAAAGAGCCAGCAGGGGAATTTTCAAAAACCGAATCAATTTTTGCAACGGTTTTTGTAGAAACAAAGATGGACAACAAGCTTTTGAACGAGGCGCTTTTCCGCGAGCTTGTGCGAAAAGTGCAGAGCATGCGCAAGAAAAACAAATTCAAAGTCAGTGACAGAATAACATTAACGCTCTTATCGGATGAAAAAACAAACAAATTTTTAAAGCGCAAACAAAAAGAGCTGATGAAAGAAGTCGGCGCGAAAAAAATTGGCATTGGAAAGATAACTGGCAGGCGCATAGGAAAATTGAAATTCAAAAACACAGATGTGGATATAGGATTTGAATAAAATTAATATATTCTCCTTAAATTCTAATTATGGGCGTTTTGATAAGCTCTTTCAAATTCGGTTCAATAACAATAAGTCGCAAAAAATACGAGCATGATGTAATAGTCACATGGCAAGGGAAAGTTAAAGCAGCAGAAACAGAAGTCAGGCACACGATTGGTAAGAAAGAGCTTGCGCAACTTATTTTGGAAAGGTCGGAAGTAATTATAATCGGCTTGGGGCAAAGTGCGCTCATGAAAGTTTCTCCAGAAGTTGCTGCTTTTGCAGATGAAAAGAAATTGAAAATCATAGAAAAACCCACAAAACAAGCTGTCAAAGAATTCAATCAGCTTGTGAAGGCTGGCAAAAAAGTAGTTGCATATATGCATGTGACATGCTAGTGCTACCACTTTAAGTTGTTATAATTCTTTTTGTCGAAAATAAACACAGAATTTAATTATGGATATCAAAAAAAATACATTGACGTACGTATGTCTGGCTTCGTCGATTGTAGGGCTGATATTGATTTACTTTGCAGCGCGTAGCATACAGGCTGCTCCTATGCCAATCAGTGAGATAACTTTTGATATGGTTGGACGGTCTGTTAAAACTACAGGCTTCATAAGTCATCGGTCAAACCATCAGAATGGCCATATATTCCTTACAATCGAAGACGGCTATGACTCGAAAATACAGGTGCCGCTGTTCGCAGGTTTTGTCAATTCGTTCGAAGGCAACAACAAACAAAAGGCGACTACTGATGAACTCGGGTATGGTTCTTTGATAGAAGTAGAAGGGCTGGTCGGCGAATACCGAGGCCAGTTGCAGGTTGTGCCACGCAAACCGGACGATTTGGAGATTCTATACGATTGAAGGTGAGTGTATGCTGTTCGAGACTTTTTTGTTTATTCTATTTGGATTTGGAATAGGTGTGTTCGCTGGCCTCTGTCCAGGAATTCACATAAACACAACAATACCTCTACTACTTTCGCTCGCAGTTTTCATAAACGATCCGATTAACGTTGCAGTGCTCATAATATCGGTGTCTGTGACAGAGATGTTTGTGGACCAAATTCCCGCGATTTTCATCGGGGCGCCTGATGCGGACACGGCTTTATGCGTGTTGCCTGGCCACAGACTGCTTTTTGAAGGACGCGGATATGAAGCGATTAAGTTGACAGTAGTCGGCGGTTTGAGTGCGTTGTTGCTGAGTTTGGTTTTTATCGCTGTCGCAGCGAACGCTTTCAGTCTTCTTTACGAGCTGTCGCGTCCGTACATACATTTTGTTATTATTGCTGTGGTTGCGTTTATGATATTGTCAGAAAAAAAGCTGAAGAAGATAGCATATTCAGCAGCTATAATTTTTCTGTCAGGCCTGCTTGGTATATTGACACTTAATTCTGCGATTGTGCGGCAGCAGAATGTTTTGTTTCCAGTGCTTACAGGCCTATTCGGGCTGAGCAGCATGATTATCAGCTTTTCAGAAAGCATGGAAATTCCTGCGCAAGGCGAAAGCAACGAGCTGAAAATTTCGAAGAAAGACATGTTGAAAGCGGTCGTGCTTGCTTCGTTTGCTGGGATAATGGTGGGATTCCTTCCGGCTGTTGGGATTTCGGAAGCAGCTGTGATGACTCAGTATATGAGCGGTTCGGCCACATCTCGCGGATTTTTGATGACAACTGCTGGAATAAATGTTGCGAATGATGCTTTTTCTTTGGTCAGCTTGTATCTGGTCGGCAACCCTCGTTCTGGTGCGAGCGTGGCCATTCAGCAGGTCGTTGGGGAACCCACCCTTCTCGAAACAGTGTTTTTGGTTGGTGTGATAGTTTTTACAGCGGGTATTGCAGCTGTGTTAACGCTTTTTCTGGGCAAGAAAATTCCGAAATTCCTTTCAAGAATAAATTACAGAATGCTTACATCAGGCGTTATGGTTTTTATCGTAGGGTTGATTTTTGTTATTACAGGGCCTTATGGACTGCTCATCCTTTTTGCTTCCACATCGATCGGGTTGCTGTGCGCGTTCTTGGAAATCCGTCGTTCGCATTGCATGGGCATTTTGCTGTTACCAACAATACTTTTCTTTCTTGAGCTGAACCCAATAGTTATTTCAATCCTAAATATTTAGTAATAGTAGAACATGGTGTGTTAGAATGAAGATAGGCAGCATCGTATCTATTCTCTTTTATAGTGTCCAGCTTGTTGGAATGGTTGCGTTTTACATCTATTATACATACAGGAACAAAAAAGCGGAAAAGGCCTATTGGCAAAGGGCGAGTTAACAAGTGTGAAAATATTTTTCTCTGCTCCTCGCTTTAATTTATTTCAATTCTAAATATTTAGTAGTGGATATGGTTGTTTGATATGGCACTTGACAAGAAGGATTTGCGTACGAAATTCGCGAAAGACTGGGAAAACTATTACAAATTGGATTTTTTGGTAGAGAATAACTTCGTGCGCCGCGTATGCAAAAAATGCGGCAAAGGTTTCTGGACGCTTGACGAAAGCCGCGACACATGCCCAGACCAGCCGTGCCAGTACTATGAATTTCTCGGCAATCCACCAACGTTCAAAAAGTTCAGCTATACAGAAGCTTGGAAACACATAGAAAAGTTTTTCAAAAAGCATGGGCACACAAGCATTCGCCGATATCCAGTGGTATGCCGTTGGTTTCCAACGCTTTTTTTTAACAATGCTTCAATCGTAGATTTTTATCGTACGGAAAACGGCAATGTTGTTTTTGATTTTCCCGCAAATCCCCTAATCGTGCCGCAATTCTGTTTGCGGTTCAATGACATACCTAACATCGGTGCTACAGGCAGGCATTACAGTTGCTTTGTTATGGTCGGGCAGCACAGCTTGTATAATCCGCAGAAGAAAATCGGCTACTGGAAAGACAAGTGTACGGAGTTGGATTTTGAGCTGATGAAAAGCTTTGGTGTGAATCCCAAGGAAATAATTTTTGTTGAAGACGTTTGGCTTGGACCGGGCGCGTTCGGCTCGACGCTTGAGTATTTTGTGCGCGGGCTGGAGATTGGCAATGAAGTATTTACAGAATTTTTGATTACAGATAACGGTCCGAAAGAGATGAAAGAAAAAGTCATTGACATGGGTGCCGGACTTGAGCGGTTTGCATGGCTCAGCCAAGGCACACCAACAAGCTATGATGTAGTTTTCAAGCCTGTTTTGGATGCGCTGCGAAAAGAAATTTCAGTGGATTATGATGAGCAACTGTTCTTGGAATACTCAAAGTTGGCAGGCGTATTGAATTTTGACGAAGTGGAAAATCTAGAAAAGACGAAGTCAGTAGTGGCGAGAAAGCTTGGCATTTCGGTTAGTGAGCTTGAGCGTAAGATCGAGCCAATACAGGCGCTTTATGCATTATGTGACCATACGCGCGCGCTGGCATTTGCGATTGCTGATGGGGCTCTGCCGAGCAATGTGGGTGGCGGGTACAATTTACGTGTGATTCTGCGGCGTGCGCTGGGATTCATAGACAAGTTTGGATGGAAAATAGATTTGCCGAGCGTGTGCGAGCTGCACGCGAAGCAGTTGAAAAACATGGCTCCTGAGCTGGCTGAGCATACCGATGAGATAAGGAAGATTCTGGATGTCGAAGAGCGCAGATACAGAGATACAAAAGTTCGAACGAAAAAAATCGTTGAGAAGATTGTGGCAGCTGGTGAAAAGATTGATGAGCGAAAGATGATCAAACTGTACGACTCCGAAGGCATCACGCCAGAAATGCTTGCAGCCAGCGGGATGAGCGCAGAAATATCAGCGGACTTTTATATAAAAGTGACCGAACAGCATATGGGCCAGAAGAAAGAAAAAGAGTCGCGACCTTTCGACCTTTCTGGCATTCCAAAAACGAAAATCCTTTACTACGAAAAACCGGAAATATCTAGTTTCAATGCGAAGATTTTGAAAATTATTGGCGGTGACAGCGTTGGGCTTGATCAGACAGCGTTTTATCCAACAAGTGGCGGGCAGTTGTTTGACAGCGGGAAGATTGGGGAAGCAGAAGTTGTTGATGTGAACAAATACGGCGATGTGGTTGTGCACAAATTGAAATCTATTGATGGGTTGAAAGAAGGCGATAGCGTAAATTGCGAAATCGACAAACAGCGCAGACAGATATTGAAGCATCACCATACGGGCAACCATATATTGAACCTTTCATCAAGGCACATACTTGGCTCGCATGTGTGGCAGCACTCGGCGCTCAAAGGCATAGACAAAGCAAAGCTTGAGATTACGCATTACGATGCTCTGACTGACGAAGAGACAAAAAAGATAGAAGATTATGCGAACGCGGTTGTGAAGAAAAACATACCTGTTAAAGTAGAGACTCTGCCGCGCGGCAAGGCCGAGCAGAAATACGGCTTCAGGATTTACCAGGGCAGCCAAGGCGTGCCTAGCAAAGAAGTGCGTATTGTCTCAATAGGCGGTTTGGACCATGCTGCTTGCGGAGGATTGCATTGCGATAGCACAGGCGAAGTGGGCTTTATCACGATTTTGCGGACAAAGCGCGTGCAGGACGGTATTGTGCGGATTGAGTACGTAAGCGGTGATGTTGCTATGCAGCGACTGGGAGAGAAAGAGCGGTTACTAAAGGAAACAGCAGACGCTTTGGACGTTGCTGAAACGAAGGTGCCAGATGTTGTCAAGCGGCTGTTTGAAGAATGGAAAGAAAAGAGGAAACTGTTGAAAAAAATGAAGAAGGGCTGATATTATGGTAGCAGATGCAAAAAGATGGCAAGAGTTGAAAGAGAAGGAAGAAATCCTGAAAAGGGCAGCGGCATCGATTCGCGTGCAGGAAAAGGATTTGCCACGTGTTGTCGCGCGTTTTAAGCGGGAAATAGAAGAAATGGATGAAAAGCTTAAATGAATTTTCGAATTCTTTAGGAAGTTTTTAGATTATTTAAAATTAACTTTCTAATTTTTACTTATGGCGGTCGGTGGGGAAAATACATATCCATTTAGGGGAATCGCTCAAGATATAGCGTTTATCCTTGGGAATTCTGATAAGATATTTTATATATTAAATCCAGACTTGGACGAAAAAATCAGCTCACTCTGTTATAATTTGAAAAAAGTCAGAGAAGATGATGGGACAATATTTTTATCAGCAGATGGTAGGTCGGGTGATATAAGCAATTTTTTCGGAGAAAGATTAGATAATTTTGGATTTAATGTTTGTAAGACTAAGAGAGAGGATGAAAAACCTCAGATTTTACTAAGGAATGAACTAGCAAAAGAGGATATAAAGAACTATAGTCTTGGTCTATCGATTTCTGGTTCTGGACAAACGACTCGTACAGTAGACAATGCAAAATTCTTAAAAGACGCAGGAGTTAAATTGTTTATTTTTACATCATACACAGACAGTCCATTGGCCAAATTGGTAGAATTAGAGAAGGACATATTTAAAATTCCTGGTGGGCTGCGGAAAGGAGAGCTTTGGCAAACCGAACATTATCAATTGAATTCATCTGCTGTACCAGAGGAGTTGGGTTATACACAAAATGAGATTGAAGCTGTCAGAGAAGCTCTCAACATAGCACGAGACGCGTTCTATCTGGGTGGGTCTTCTGAGATTCTAACACTTGTTATGACAGAAATGTTAACTACAAAAATTGGAAATTACTTTGGCATAACCCAGAAATATGCAGCAGATAGGCATCCAAAAGACGATAGAGAAATCTAAAATTTCAGATTAAAACTTTTCATATATTTCTCGTTGCACATCTGATAGGCGGTTCTACCATTAGTTCGCACAATGCGTCGAACACATCCTCGTTTGACGGGCTTGTCAACAGCTTGTCGCCATAATAACTTGTTATCGACAGTGTCGATTCTGTGGCTGTGGCATCAACTATTTCTTCTACGAATATTTGGTTCGAAAATTCCCCTACAACTGCTTCTATGTATGCACGCTGAGCTGCGCAGTCTGTGCATGCCAATTGATATCTATACTCAAGTATGGTCCTGCCGAGCCGGAGCATGTAGTTTCTCTGCTCAACCGTGATTTCATAATCAACAACATTGGTCGACGGGAGCTCGGGTGCGGACGCGGCTTCATTCGGCTGCTGCCAGTTTCTGAAAGCCTGAAGTGCGGTGTAAGCAAGCGTAGAGCCGAGCATAAGAAACATCAAAACCAAAGACGCGTATTTCTTCTTGTCAAACCTGAGCTTCATAAATTTATTTCCATTTTTATAATTTAATTGTATAGCAAGGTTGGTGAAAGCGTAAAATGGTGCTCGAAAGACTAATATCATTGAGAACTGCTGTGAGGAACCCACTTGCAATGATGATAGTCGGCGGGCTTGTGTCCTTGTCGTGTCTGATAATATCCTTTCTTGTGTTCAGCGAGTCTGTAGGCGTGTTTACGACCTTTTTGATAACCATTACGATGACGCCTTTCATGGTAAACCTTCTGCGATGGGAAGAGGAAGAAACAGAGCAAGAAATAGCAAAGCGGAAGGACACGAACTTCCTGTCCAGGCATAAGGATGTGTTGATGATATACGTAGCGTTTTTTGTCGGTATGATACTTTCTTTGTCTTTGGCTTATATCGCACTACCAAGCGAGACTGTTGAGCAGATATTCAGCGATCAGATAAATGAGATAAACCTCATTCGCGGACAGTTCCTGTCTATGGGGCTGTTCCAGAGGATAGTTTTGAATAACATAAGCGTGCTGCTGATATCCTTCCTTTTTTCGTTCCTTTTTGGCGCTGGCGCGATTTTTATACTTTCATGGAACGCTTCTGTGCTTTCTACGGCAATAGGTCTGGCCACTAAGGCAATAGGCGGTGTACACGGTTTCCCGCTGGCTGTGTTGGTATTTTTCCCACATGGCAGCTTAGAAATCCTCGCATATTTCATTGGCGCAATCGCTGGTGGTATTGTCTCAGCAGCAGTTGCAAGGTCGCGCTCAAAGCATTTCTGGGATGTTGTAAAAGACGGCTTGAAGCTTGTGGCAGTGGCCATGGTCCTTCTCCTGATAGCCGGAGTGATAGAATCAGTGCAGCTTTAAAATAAATTAGATTATTATTCCAAAAATATTCCCGGCCGTCCGAACTTTGCACGCTTTGCCTTGTCTTGCGGGTCGTGTGCTTTTGGGTCAGTGGATTTGAATAGCGAGATTTTTTTGAAGCCGAGTTTGTCCAAGTGTTTGATTGAGTCTTTGAAATAAGCCAACTCTTCGTCTGTTGCGAAATAAAGGCACAGATGTTCTGCCTTATCCTTAGCAAGCTTTGAGACTTGCTTTACGTCTTCCAGTGTTTTTTTATAAGTCTCTTCAAGTTGCATGATTTTCTTGTTGATTTTTTCTGTGGTGGGCTCTGGCCATTTTTTGATTGAGACCAAGGATTTTTTGCCGACCTTGCTCCAAAGTTCTTCTGATGCATGAGGCACAAGCGGCGCTATGAGTTTTATAACAGTTTCAACTGCTTCACCAAGGATTTCCTTGTTGCAGTTTGCGATTCCGTCCACGCGGTCGATGTATGATTTGATTTCGTTTATCAGTCCGAAGAACGCATATTGCGACGCACTTCTGAATTTCATCTGCTCATATGCTTTTGTGGACGAATCAATAAGCTCTTGCAATCTGCTTTCCAAATATTTCTCTATGTTTCGGCTCGTCTTTCCTTTTGCCTTTTTCAGTTCTGATACCAGTCCAAACAAATAATTGATTCTTGAATTGTATGTTTGCAAAGAATCCTCACGCCAGTCTGCGTCGTCCATGTTTTCGTTCGACGTGGCTATGTTTATTCGCGTGAGGTCAGCACCGTGTTTTTTCACAAGGTCGCGCATAGGAATGAAGTTGCCTTTGCTTTTGCTCATCTTCTCGCCTCCAACGTTCACATAGCCGTTCACGCCAAATGCCCGCGGCCATTTGTCTTCGTCCCACATTGCTACGTGATGGAAAATTGAGAATGTGAGGTGGTTTTGCACAAGGTCCTTACCAGAGGTTCGCAGGTCGAAAGGGTAAAAATATTCAAACTCCTCCCGCAACTCTTCTATGGTTTTTTTGTCCAGACCGGTGGATTTGGCAAGCTTTGTTGCATCACCTTCGTCGAAAAAGATGTAATCAAAAATTTCATCGGGAAGTTGATTGGCTTTGATTTTTTTCTCGTTGATTGTTCTTGCTATTGTGTAATATGCCATGTAAATTACCGAATCGCTGAGAGTCTCGACTATCCATTCTTTGTCCCACGGCAGTGGCGTGCCCATTCCTGAGCGACGCGTGCATGCTTTATCGTGCAACCAGTCGACTGTGTTCTTGAACTGTTGTCGGGCCTCTTCAGGGTAGAAAGTCATATTGTCTATACATTTGTGTGCGCGCTCTTTCCATTTCGGATCGGAAAATTTCAGGAACCACTGGTTTTCCAAGATTTTTATGTGGCATTTTGTTTTGCAGCGGCAGACGACTTTTGCAGTAGTCTCCCAGAATGAGTCTGCGATACCCTCATCCGTAAAATCTTCTATAAGCATATCTTTGGTCTCAGACACTTTCATACCAGCATAACGTCCGCAATTCTTTTTGCAAATACCCATATGGAATTCCTTTTTGTACAGAAGTTCGGTTGCTTTTTCTAGCTTGTCGACGTCTTTTTGGTTTTCCACGCCAAGCTTGTCACACATTTCTTTTGCAGGATGCTCTCCAAACCTACCCACAGCAATAATGGATATAGGCTCAACTGCTTCTATGATTTTCTCAAGGTTGTATTTTTTCAGCTGTTCTTTGTCTGCTTTTAGGTCAACTAGTCCGATCCAGTCATACGGTGCATGCGATGGTACGGACATAACAATGCCGGTTGCAGCATCAGGGTCGCAAAACTCGGCTGGCAGAACAGGTATCTGGGTTTTTGTCACAGGATTCTCGCACGCCTTGCCGATAAGCTCCGCACCTTTTATCTTGCCGATAATTTTTATTTTTTTCAATTGGTCTTCAAGTTTTTTTATTGCAGCTTTGCTCAGTATCCATTTTTCGCCATTCACTTCAACACGCACGTATTCAACATCCGGGTCTACCCAAATGTTCGTAACGCCATAGACGGTCTCTGGTCTCAGCGTGCCGCACGGAAGAATCTCACCGGACGTTAGCTTGAATTTTATAATAGTGTATTCTATTGGCGATTCTCCTACGCCATCCAATCGATCATGGTCACCTGTAGGGCTTTTGCATTTCGGGCACCAGACAACCGGGTGCGTGCCTTGCGTAACGTAGCCACGTTTTTTCAGCGTATTGTATTGCCATTCAATAAATCGGGAATATGTCGGCGTCATGGTTGTTGTAATAAAAGTTCGACGCCAGTCTATTGAAAATCCGGTTGCTTTGAGGTCTTCAATCCATCTCTTCTCCCAGAACTTTGCAACATACTTCGGTCCCTTCTTTACAAAGTCTTTCAGGTCTTTTTCTGTAACACCATAAATTTTGAATGCATCTTTTTGGGATTTATCACCCTGTTTTAGCCGCTTCACAGCGCCGACTATCGGCTCTCCTGTTGCGTGGAAGCCCTGCGGAAAAAGCACATTGAATCCCTGCATTCGTTTGAACCGAGCATATACGTCACCGCGTATGAATGTGAATCCTGCGCCGATGTGCGGAGCGCCGTTTACATACGGATACGGTATATTGACAAAGAACTTCTTGCGTTTTGGGTCTACGTTCGCTTCGAACAGTTTGGCATCCTGCCACTTCTTCTGCCACTTTTTGTCGATTTTTTTATAATCGATTTTTTTGAGAGTCATGACATCTACCGTTCTATACTACATCTATCGTTATCTTTTCTTTTAAATTCTAACAAATCTAATTCTCCAGCTAGTCTATAGATTCTTTCACTTCTTTCAACATAGCTTTCATCAGGATTATAAC
>CAZSGV010000005.1:0-19058 GCA_964606565.1 uncultured archaeon | reverse complement strand
GTTAAATCTGCTGTTAAAGGACTTGCAAAGAAGAGCAAGATGCGAGTAAGCGGCGATTTCTGGAAGGCTCTTGACGAAAGGATAATGTGGAAGGTAAAGCGAGCCGCAGAAAGAGCAAAGGCAAACGGCAGGAAAACTTTGAGAGGCGCAGATCTGTAAAAGGAAACAAGCGCGTTGAATTGATTTAAAACATAGATGGGGCATGAAATGAAGCGGTCTCATTTATCTCTTCTTTTTCTTACATTCATTGGGAAACAAACAAATAGTTAAAAATCCAAAGAAAAATAATATTCTAAGAGTGATTCAATGAAAGTCATCGGACTCACAGGAACTATGGGCTCTGGCAAGAACACTATAAAAAACATTCTCCTGCGAAAATTCAATTGTTATCATGTCACGCTTTCGGACGTGATCCGCGGCGAGGTCGAAAAAAAGCGCGGCACGTTTAATCGAACAAAGCTGCAAGATATGGGAGACGAGATGCGTCAGAAGTATGGGACGCACATCTTAGCGTTGTTGGCAATCGAATACCTGCCGCGTGACAAAGAGATGATAGTTGTGGACGGGATACGTAACCCAGGCGAGGTTGAATACTTGAATAAAAAATTCGGATTGAACTTCTCACTTATAGCAGTCGACGCCCCGTTAGAGGCAAGATTCAAGCGAATTGCAGGAAGAGGTGACCCGAAAGACCCAAAGACGATTGAGGAATTCGAGCAAGCAGACAGAAGAGACAAGGGTGAAGGACAACCCGCGCACGGGCAGCACGTTGCCGCATGCGTGCAGTTGGCAGACCACAAAATCGAAAACAACGGGACGCCCGAGAAGCTCGAACAAAAGATTGATGAAGTTATGAAAAAGATTCTTGTTGGTTAGCTGGTTAAAATGAAAGTCAAAATTGTTGCGCATACACCCAATCCTGATTTGGTGTGCGCTGCTGCTGCGCAGACTTCTTTTAAAACTACAGGACCGACTGAACTCTTTGACAAGATGACAAAAGAAAAAGTAGCGAAAGTGCTTCGGCGTGTTATTGGTTATGGACATGTAAGCGTTATCGAGCATGCAAACTTCACCTTTGCTGTGGAAGACGTCAGCCGTGTTCTGGAAGCTCATTTGATCCGGCATAGAATAGCGTCCTACACAATAAAATCAGGGAGATATAACAAAGCACATTGCGACATTGTGATACCTCCTAAAATCGCTAAAAACGAAGACGCTCTCAAAAAAACCAACGAGTTCGTCGAATACAACACAAAATTAATCCAAGACCTTCTGGATATGGGAATACCATCTGAAGACGCAAGAATGCTTTCTCCACAAGGGATAAAAACAAATATTGTCTTGACTATGAACGCCCGTGAGCTTTTGCATTTTTTCAAATTAAGATGCTGCGCACGCGCACAATGGGAAATACAAGAGATGGCAAACGAAATGCTCAAACAGGTAAAGCATGTGGCACCGACGATTTTCGAAAATGCCGGTCCAAGTTGTGTGCAGATGGGTTACTGCCCGGAAGGTGACTTGAAGCCGGCAGAATGTGACATCGCGGAAATAAAGAAAAAGTATAAGAATTTTTAGGGATGGTTTTGTGGGTTGGAAAGGATTGACACGCGATACGGTTATGCTTGTTATCGGCATCGGGCTTTTGTTGAATTGGATAAAGGCTTCAACAGCGGCCATTGTCCTTATCATAACTGCAGCTGTTTTCACAGCATATGCATGGTTCAGATTTTTCAAAGGATAGTTAAATTTTTAAACTTTCTGCAATCCACACTTCGAAAATAAATAAGTAAAATCCTATAGAAAAACAAGTGAGGGGTTATTATGAACAGACGCCGCGTAATCGAGATTGTGAACCAGCAGAACAAATGGCGCAGACAGGAGTGCGTCAACCTGATTGCTTCCGAGAGTGTGATGTCGCCGCTTGCCAGCAAGCTTTTCGAATCTGATTTTGAAGGCCGATACAACGAGCATACAGGACCGCATTGCCATTATGAGGGCACAGAGCTGTCCTATGAGATTGAAGAGATATGCAATGAGCTCTTCCGCAAAAACTTTATCACGCGCTTTGCAGACGTTCGGCCGATTTCTGGCGCGATTGCGAACCTGATAATCTATAATGCACTCACAAAACCGGGCGACATAATCGTCAGCCTGGGCATACCGAACGGCGCACATACCAGCCATACAAGGTGGGGATCTGCTGGAATACGCGGATTGAAGAATGTGGACATGGTGTTTGATGTAGGAAATATGAACATAGATGTTGACCGTACAGTGGAGATTATCAAAAAAGCGAATCCGAAGCTTGTCATGTTTGGTGCTTCGATGTTTCTGTTCCCGGAACCTGTGCGCGAAATCAGGGAACAGATCGGCTCGAAAATTAAAATAATATACGATGCTGCGCACGTTTTCGGACTGGTTTACAATAAGGCTTTCCAAGAACCCCTTGAAGAAGGCGCAGACATTATTACATCCTCAACACACAAGACATTCCAAGGTCCGCAGGGTGGTGTGATAATTGGAAATTATAAACTGCCGAACGAGGACTGGCAGAAGATTGACACATCCGTGTTCCCGGGCACGCTCAGCAACACGCATATATTCAGATTCCCGGCACTGGCAATTACAGCGCTTGAGATGAACAAGTTCGGCCAGATATACGCTGAGCAAGTTGTCAAAAACGCAAAAGCGTTCGGACGTGCGCTGTTCGACCGCGGGTTCAAAGCGCTTTGTCCGCATTTGGGCTTTACAGAAAGTCATCAAGTCATTGTCGATGTCAGGCATCACGACGGTGGGAAGTATGTTGCAAAGCAGATGGCGCGATGCAATGTAATCTGCAACAAGATGGCTCTGCCGAACGACAGTCCGCACGATGCTACACATAACCCCTCTGGTATTCGATTGGGCGTGCAAGAACTGACGCGCTGGGGAATGAAAGAGCAGGACATGCAAACAGTCGCAGAATTCTACAAACGCGCGCTTGTTGACAAAGAGCCGCTCGACCGGATAAAGCAAGACGTTATTGCGTTAAAACAGAGATTCAACAAAATCCTTTACTGCTTCAACCCGCAAAAAGCTTTGAGTGAACTGGATAAACTAGGCTGACTTGTCTTTTGTTGATTCGTTCTCGAGTAGTTTGCGCATAGATGAACGATGTCTCTTATGGAAACCCCCTGCCGCGATACAAAGCATCGAAAGAGGTATAATATATTCCAGTTCTGGTCCTGTTAAATAAAGTCCTGAAAAGAAAAGTGATGCGTTCCTGACAAAGCGATTTGCGTTCTCAGATAGATAAGCTTCGAACGGGGTTAGACCTTCTTCGGCCGGCTCTTTGATTTCGCTGTTCCTTTTGCTCACACATTCAACAACCAACCCACCCGCAATCATTGCAGCAGACGCTCCGGAAAACAAGTATCCAGCCGCAACCGAGAGAGCAGAATCCCAGTATTCACGAACAACACCCACAATCGGGTTCTCGGATCCCTTTATTTTGCTAACATAGCCTGTAAGAGTCGACTCTATAGAATTCAAATCCATAGGACCTAAATTATACAAATCCATGTTGAGTGCATCAAGAAACGACATAATAGCAAATAATATTTTAATTATTTAAAGCCGAATTCAACCGCCCCAGAACAAGTTCTTCCATCTTTTTTTCTTTTCCATTTCCTTGATTTTCTCTTCCCGCTTTTTCATGATTTTTATAACTTTTCTCGCCTGTTTTTCAGCTTGCTGGGCTTCGCGCTTGTTGTTGCCAACTCCGCTGCTGTTGCCCACACCCACAAGAATCACAGCGCCTGAACCTCTTGTGGCTTTTATCCGTTCTCCGACTGCACTCAGCACGCGCGGTATTGATGCGAGCACCTCTGCCCTTATCGGTTGTATTGCCTCTTCCTGACTCATCTTTATAACTATCGAATCCAGCGGGATTTTCTTTTTCACAGTGATATTTTCTATATATGCCCTTTCCACGCCTATGCCACCGATTGCAACACCAACGCCTTCCGCGACCTTGCCAGTCTTCTCGCCTTCCAACTTTGCAGATGCGTCCACTGTTATTACCTTTGCTATCTTGTTTCGCTTGATGAGCTTTTCAGTGACTCTCCCTATTTTTCCAAGCCTGCCGCCAGGGCCCTTTGCTTTGATGAGAAAGACCTTGCGGCCGGCAATGCGTTTTGTCACAAGCATTGTGCCTTCTTCCACTTCTTTCATCTTGTTTGTACCGACCATGTGAGCTATGGCCATGCTTCCTACACTGTCGCCTATTGCCCATCCGTTTGTGAGCGCCTCTGTCCCCATGAGCAGCGCTTTTGAAAGCCGCTCAATCATCGGGAGCTGCATCTGGAGAACAAGCGCCAGCTGAAGGTTCTTTGTCTTCCTTATTAGCTCGACGAAATGCCTGACAAGTTTTGCTATCTGGTTCAGCGATACTGCACCTGACAGACCCATGTGTATGTTTTGTTTGGACTCTAAATCCATTCCAGGCGCTATTTGGTCCACGAAATATTTGAAACGCGTCTCAGACATATCCATCATATGCTCTAGCTTCTTGATTATTCCATATGGGTCAAGATTGATGGGTTGTATCATAAAGAACTCCAAAAAGTTGTTGACGTTCTCTTTCAATTTTTTGCTGGGCTTTTTGGATATGCGGCGCACGACTATGTTCCTTCCCTTTTTTGTCATCTTTTCCATTGACAGCGCGGACTGCTCAAGCTTCCAAAGCATCTGAGCTATGATAATCCTCGGATAGAACAGCATAAAAACCAAGAATATGGCAAACCACAGGATATTTCCCAATATGCCTCCATTTCCGCCGAGAAAGTCGAAAAACATCTTTTCATAACCAACCATAAAATCACTTCAATCTACAACAGCCGCAAACGCCTTACACATTTTTTTAAGCATTCTTATACATATTATTATTGTTGGGTTATATATTGTTGAGTTGCATATTGAGACATTGGTGAATGATGAACAATGGCTGAAAACGAAACCACAAAATTTGAAACTACTGATATTAAAAAACCTAAATCGAGGTGGAGGATGGGAATGAACTGGAAATCTTTGTTGACGGTTTTCGTAATATTGGGTATAGGCATGATTCTGCTTACAACCGAGAGCGGACAGAAGTTTGCTGGCGATGCTCTAAGCTCTATAACATCTGGTGTTGGCAATGTTGTTTCCGGACTTTTCTCCGGCGATTTTGACTGGTCGTTTGACAAGATGCCGAGGGGCGAGCAGTTTTTAATCAGCCTTTCAATCGCAAAAGAAGCATTCTATGAACAGCAGTATAAGGTATCCAATACAAGCCTAGACTCAACAGGCGTTTGTCAAGCCGCATTGAACATCGGTAACGTTATGCTACATAAAGAATCCATGCAATACCGTGTGGTGGCTGAAGACATGAAGGGGACGTTTGAATACACCATAGCGGGCACTGTCAAGTTCGAAGGTGATGTGAGCAGCCTAGAAGTAGATGGCAGCAGTTATACATCAGATGGCAGCAGGCTTAAGACAAGTTTTGAAATACTTCCGAGTGATTTCACATTGGACAGCCTGTCTGAAAGAAAGATAACAATAGCATCAGCCACTGGTTCTATAAACCGATTGAACCCAGAAGGCTCTATAAAGTCGACTGAGGACCTAGATGCCGAGCAGCTCGAAATCAGCGGATTCGTAGGCTTTATAATGCTTGAAGGCTCTAATATTAAACTACAGGGACTGGCTGTCTCCGTTCACGGAACGGGTGCCCATAGCAGTTTCAGTTGGTAAGAAAGAAGATAGATAATTGTTATACGCGATTGTAATTTTCGAATTTTCTTCTTTCAACTGAACCCAATAAATCGAAGTATTGGAGGAGTGTTTGAAAAATATTCAAAAAAATCAAAGGAGTTGATGATATGTATAGAGATAGAAGTGCTATGCCCAGATCGGGAAGTAGAAGCAGGAGCAGATCCAGAAGCTACGGAGATTATCCGGAATCGGCTCGGATTGCTCTTTTCGTTGACGGACCAAACATGCTCAGAAAGGAATTTATGATAGACTTGCGCGAGCTGAAAAAAAGTGTATTGAAATACGGCCGCGTAGTGTTTGCAAAAGTCTTTGTCAACCAGTTCGCTCCTGAAAAGCTTATCGAAGCGATAATCAACGAAGGGTTCGAATCTGTGATGATCCTTGCCGAGGTCGAGGCAGAAAAGAACGACATCGATGTCGCAATGGCTATCGCAGCGGTAGAAGCAGCCATGGCCAAGGATGTTGAATACATCGCACTTGCTACACGCGATGCGGACTACCTTCCAGTAATACACATGGCAAAAGCATACGGAAAGAAAGTCATCGTAATCGGCGCAGAACCTGGCATGTCAAGCGGCTTACAGAATGCAGCCGATTATGTGGAAATGATGTAAGAGTTTTTTGAGATGATGTAGAAAGCTTTCTTTGGCTTCCTTTTTTTTCTTTCTTTTTTCCTTTTTCAGCTAATCTGCAGATTTAAATTTGTAAAACAATAAAGTTTATTCAAGGTGAGGATATGGGATTCATGGATTCCTTGAAAGGTCTGATAAAAAGAGAAGAAGAGCAGGTAGAACTGCCTGTTGAGGAAGAGTCATCACAGCCCGCAGACAAAGTCACTGTCCGCATCGAGAATCTTACGGGTGTAAACGATATTGAACGCATCGAGCGGCTCCTTAAAGAAGGAAACATTTTATTTTTGAAAATAGCCGAATTGCAAAAGAAGGACCTCGGCCAGTTCAAGCAGACTGTTCAGATGCTAAAGCGCCGCTGCATACAGTTCGGCTGGGACATTGTCGGCATAGAAGACGGCTATATGGTTCTTACGCCAAAGTTCGCGAGAATCATGCGATGAATGCGTAACAATTAATACGCCCATTTTCTTAACTTTATTTAATTTCAGTTGTTATAATTTGATTAAGTCGAGGTGATAAAGTTCGAGAGTAAAGGAAAGAAGTTTTACATAACTACGGCCATACCGTACGTCAACGCGCCGCCACATATAGGCCATGCTCTCGAGTTTGTGCAGACAGATATCATCGCGCGATTCCAGCGGCTGCTCAGCAAGTCCGCATTTCTCACAACAGGCGCAGATGAGAACAGCCTCAAAAACGTACAGGCAGCCGAATCACAAGGCATCACAACGCAAGCGCTCTGCGACAAAAACGCCGCAATTTTCAAAGAGTTCGGCGAAAAAATCGGCCTTTCTTTCAACGCATTCATCCGCTCTTCGTCAAAGCAGCAGCATTGGCCTGGCGTGCAAAAGTTGTGGGAGCTTTGCAATGCAGCAGGCGACATATACAAAAAGAAGTACAAGGGACTTTATTGCGTAGGATGCGAAGCGTTTTACAAAGAGAGCGAGCTTGAAAACGGCCTCTGCCCAGAGCACAAAAAAAAGCCTGAGCTTGTCGAAGAGGAGAACTATTTTTTCCGTTTGTCAAAATATCAGAAACAGCTAAATAAATTGATTAAAAGCGGTGAGGTTGAGGTCGTACCAGAAAAGCGGAAGAACGAGATGCTTGCATTTATCAAACAGGGCCTTGAGGATTTCAGCATATCGCGCTCTGTGCGGCGTGCAAAGGGTTGGGGCGTGCCTGTTCCAGGCGACAGTTCGCAGATAATGTATGTATGGTTCGATGCGTTAAGCTGCTACCTTACAAGCATCGGTTGGGGAACGGACGACGCAAATTTCAAAAAGTGGTGGCCTGCTGATGTGCACGTGATTGGTAAAGGTATCACGCGCTTCCACGCAATATATTGGCCTGCTATGCTGCTTTCAGCCGGACTGCCGCTTCCAAAGACTGTGTTCGTGCACGGCTACGTAACTGTGGAAGGACACAAAATGAGCAAAAGCTTGGGCAATGTAGTCAGCCCGATTGAGTTGATAAAAGAGTACGATGCAGATATGCTAAGATATTATCTGATAAACGAGATTCCGACGTTTGATGACGGTGATTTCTCCGAAACGCGTTTGATTGAAAAAGCGAACAACGAACTTATAGGCACCTTCGGCAATTTCGTTTTCCGAGTGCTTAGCTTTCTTAAAGCGAACTTCAACTCGACTGTACCAGAACCAGACACTCTGAAAGAGGAAGAAAAGAAAATGATTGAAGCGCTCAGCCAAGCAAAGGATAAAATCCGCGCGAATATGGGAGAGTTCAAACTTCGCGAGGCATTCCAAGGAGCGTTCGAACTTGCAGCGGCCGGCAACCGATATTTCCAGACAAAGAAGCCGTGGGATACCCTGAAGCGCGACTCGGAAGACTGCGCGAACACCTTATACGTTTCTGTCAATCTTGTACGCTCGCTTGCTGTGATTTTCTCGCCGTTTGTGCCGTTTGCGTGCGAGGAGTTATGGTCGCAACTGAATCTCAAAGGAGACTTGGACAAACAAAGGTTTGAAGATGTGGACAAACTGACAGTGTCGGCTGGCCATACGATAGGAGAGATAAAACCGCTGTTCAAGAAAATTGAAATTTAACGAAACTCACTTAAAATTAAGTCTCGATTCTTTTATTATGGATATCGGATTCGTTGTTGGTTACGGGCAAGACATCTGCGCACCCAGAATGTCAGGCAGGCTTGAGGCAGCGTCTATTCCTGTAGAAATCTACAAGTTTGAGGACGGCGAAACAAAGATTGTGGTTGGGTTTAACTCGCGTATCATCGAGGGTGAGAACATGGTGATGATCGACCCGTACGACATCGCTGGCGAGAATGTGCTTATGGTTGCCAGAAACACGAGGCCGCCACACAACCCGGCCGAGCATACTTTAAACAACATGTTTGTACTTGACACACTTGCAAAGCGGGAGCCGAACAGGCTGTTCTTTTTTCAGCCTTACCTACATTATGCAAGACAGGACAAGGAGTTCTTGGGAGGCGAATCGTGGTCGCTGAAAACCGTTGCAAAATTGTATGAGGCGTGCGGGATAACAGACTTGATAACAATCAATTCGCATCTCTATGGCAAAGAAAATGATACAGATTTACAGTCTTTTTTCGAGTCAGTGGTTGTGCACGATTTGGGTCCGGAAAAACTCTTTGCTGATTATTTAAAAGCCAATGACTTGGTCGGCGAGAATCCGGTGATTGTTGGGCCTGATGAAGGTTCGGTAAAGATGATAAAATCACTGGCTGAATGTTTCGAAGAGGGAGAATACATATGCATTGCGCAGAAAAGAGATTACCATGCCGGCAACAAAGAAGTCACGGACGTTTCGATCGATATATCAAAACTGAAGGGCCGACCAGCTGTTGTTTATGATGATTTGACATGGAGTGGTGGCACAATAAAAAGGTCCTACGATACAATTATGGATTATAGTCCGGAATCGGTGTTTGCTGTTGTTGCACATTTAGTGTCGCCGAACGCTGTCACAGGACTTGTAGGCGTGGGTGTTGATGGCGTGCTGTACACAAATTCTTTGATGAAACATAAAGATTCAGACTGGTTCAGAAATTTCGGCAATTACATCCACGAAATCGATACCGTACCGCTTGTCGCAGACTACATAAAGGACTTGTAAAAAAAACGATGTTCTAAAACACTTTTCCCCGTCTTCTTTTTATTCTTCCAACTTCTATCCTTATCGGCCTGTCAAGCGGTTCCATGTGTTCCGGGGGCACATATCTGCATATCACAGAAGAGCCCACGCCTTTGCTCAGCATGCTCGCCATCATGTCGACCATATAGATGTGGTCACGGCTCCATCCGCGGCACCTTGACTGGTAGGACTCTATTGCTGTCATCTCCATTCTCCTTTTGTTGGCGCCTGTTATAAGGAACATCGATTCGTCAGTGTACAGCGCAGGTATGTAGCTTTCAATATCGGGCCCGATGTTCCATGGGCAGAGCGCGAGGTTTATGCGGCGGTTTATGTTTCTCAAACTCTTAGGTCTTGGAGTGTGGGTAACGCGCAGCGTGAACCTCTCAGACACTCCCATGATCCCAACAGGCAGGAATTGTTTTATGTACTCGTTTCTGTCATGAAAATTATATGATTGCCTGAGCAGCCTATCAGCACTTTCCCACAAGGATTTGGTCGGATAGGTTGATGATGTATAAAGTTCTTGGAGCAAGTCTCCCGAAATATCATCCGGCAAATATATCCTACCGAAAGTCTCTAAATATGCTCTCGGTCTCCCACCACTCCTACCAATCGACATTAAAAACAATTCAACAATAACAAATTTATTCTTTGTTTGCAGTATGCAATAACAAAAGTTTTTTCAACACTCTAACCAGATAGCTTTTCTCTGGCAGAATAGAGCTTTTCCTCCAGTTCTAGGAGATAGTTTCTGCCGCTTTCGATTTTTTCTTCCTTTTCTTCAATCCATCCCCTAACCTTTGAAGCGTATTCAGATGTTCTCGCATCACCCTCTTCTCCTTCCAGCCTATAAATTTGATTTTCCAATCTTGAGATGAAATCCTCGGTTTTCTCTTTGTTGCGCTCCCATCTCTCAATGTGCCCTTCCGTTCTTTCCCGCCATTCTTCATAGTTTATCTTCTTCTTTTCCTTTATCTCACCAACCCTTTTTGTTGCGCTTTCCCACGCGTTGTTCAAAGTAGTGTAAAGTTCATTTTTTTGCCCCCTGTTCACGTACAGCCCGGGTAATGTTTTATGAATCTCTTTTATCTCATTTATCGCAGCATAGGGGTCTCCATGCTCAGCAGTATTGTATATACTGCTCATTTCTCTGCCTGCGTTGAGAAAATTACTTTCCTGTACCTCTTCGCGCCTCGAGTGTATTTTATCATTCGTCATTTTCCAAAATTTCCACAAAGGCCCTCGATCCTTTCCAACCAGCTCACTCTCTTTCATCAGTTTTAAATTTTCAGTCTGCATAGCTCTTGCCTTGTCTAGCTCTTCCCTGTTACTCGCTCCTCCTGCTTGATTGTAAGCATCCTGGATCAAAGACTGGAAAGTTCCACGTCTCTTCTCCGATTCCGCACGTATTTCATTTTGCATCCTCTTTACATTTTCACAAAGGCCGCTGTACCCCGACCATAACCGCTCCCTGTCATCTCTCGAAAGTCTAAGCGACTTGAACATCTCTGATATTTCTTTGGCGTGCAGCCAGAATTCGTGATAACGATACCTTTTTTCCGGGAACAGTGCAGGCAAAGGATTGATCAAAAGATCGAGCAAAGACTCGTCAAGGGGCTTTTCGTAAGTATGGTCGTACGTGAGACCTTGTAATGCCTTCTCGAGTTTTGAGGCGTTATCCTTTTCTTTTTCCTTGTGTTCCTTCACTTCTCGCTTGGCACTTTCACAGATATCGCTATACTCAGACCATAGGCGTTCACGCTCCTCTCTAGGAAGTCTAAGCTGTTTGAACATTCCAGGCATTTCCCTGACTTGATTCCAGAATTCACGGTATTCGCGATTCGATCTTAATTTCTGGATATTTTCTAGCTCTTTTTCAATCGCGTGGACATTTCCCTCTTCCCCCATACTTGAATGAGATGTTTTAAAAAAATAAAAGCTTTGCGGTCACCCAACAGCAACAGATTTATTCTTTGTTTCACCAAATTGATAACTATGTCAGAAACCATATCGTTCAAAGACTTCCAAAAACTCGACCTGAGGATTGGCAAAGTTGTTCGCGCAGAAGAGATCGAGGGATCAAGAAGCCTGCTCCGATTGGATGTGGACTTCGGCGACAAGACGCTGCAAGCAGTTTCCGGCTTGAAGAAATGGTACAAACCAGAAGACCTGCTCGGCAACGAGTACATGTTCATACTCAACCTCGAACGCAAGAAGTTCATGGGTTTCGAATCGCAGTGCATGATATTCTGTGCGGAAGACATCGGCGAAAACGGCGAAGAAACGCCTGTGTGCCTGATTCCGGAGCGCGAGGTTAAAGCAGGAAGCAAAGTGCATTAAAGCTCTCTGTCCGAACGGATTTTAAATTCGAAATCCAAATTATTTCTAGAGATTTATGAAGAAAGTGAAACATTTCATGAGCCGGCGGGTGCTCTACCTCAAGCCCGATGACACGATTTTCAAAGCGGCAAAATCGTTCTGCAGGCGTGGTATATCAGGCGCGCCTGTTGTCAGCTCGGCACAGTCGAAGCGTGTGATCGGCGTTGTCAGCGAATCGGACATTGTGAAGTTCATGGGCACGAAAATCTGCAACACGCAATCCATGGCCGGCGATTTTACATACCAGTCCTTAAGCCTGCTCTTGTTGCACTTTGTGCGCACTGGGAAAGATTATCTCGGCTTTAAAAAAGAGCTCGGCAGGATATCCAAAACAAAAATAAAGGACGTTATGAGCAAGCGTGTCATATCTGTGTCGCCAGATGAAAGCGTGCTTGATGCTGCTCAGAGAATGGACGCGAATGATGTCAACCGTGTACCTGTTGTGAAAAACGGCAAGCTTGTCGGTATAATTGCCCGGGCTGACCTTTTGAAGGCCCTTATCGCATAATCATTTCATAACATACAAATACGTCCAAAAATGTCCTGTCTTTATTTTTTTTGCGGGCGTCCATCCAAGCATTTCATGAGATGCGGATACAACGCGCGTTCCTTTCCTTAACTCTTTCTTCAGTTTCGGCTTTAGCATGCGATTGAGCTTTGGCGTCAAATAAAATGTCACAACTGTTGCATCGCTTATGTCCTCTTTGAACATGTCGTTCTTTATTATTTTTACTTTGCCGCTTGTTTTGCTCAACCTGAGTCTTAGTTTTGACACAGCATATATAAGATGTCCCTGCTCAATGCCAACGCTTTTTATCCCATACTGCTTTGACGCTTCTATCACAGTTCGCCCGTCGCCGCTTCCCAAATCATAGAGCACGTCGCCTTTCTTTATTTTCGCGAGCTTTAGCATTCGCCGCACAGTGCTCATCGGCAAAGGCACAAAAAATCCCTCTTCACTCTGCAGCTTTATTATTCCCCACACAAAGAAAAAGGCGGGTATCAATAACCAATTGTGCATAGAATTAATTATGTAGTTTTAAAGCCAAAAATTCCTTTTTAAAAAGCTCTTTACTTCTGAGAATGAAAAAAGATAGAATCGTAGTGAATATTGCCGTTCCATAAAGCCCCAGGCCGACTGAAATTCCGATTGTAGAAGAAAGCCAAATCAAAGCAGCTGTTGTCAATCCGCCAATATGCCCGCCTTTTTTTGTTATTACTCCCCCACAAAGAAATCCCACGCCGGTTATTATGCCGCCCAAAACAAACAAGTTTTCAAACATAACCCCTATAGTTGAAAGGAGCGTGGTTGCGCACCCCACTAGCATGAGCGTCCTGGGCCCGACAAATCTCTTTTTACTTTGCCTCTCTTTTCCAAGAACGAACATAAGGAAAGCGCACAGCATTATTTTTAATATTATTGGAATTTCGTTGGAAAGCATAGCTATTAATTGAGTGTTGCTACCTTTTAAAAATTTCGGCTGATGTACTCTTAAGAAACCATAGAGTTTAAATTAAGTAACAGAAACGCCGGGACTGGGATTTGAACCCAGACGTCCAAAGGACACAAGATTTCCAGTCTTGCGCATTTACCTGATTCTGCCATCCCGGCATTTGCTTGTATTATATTTTTGCTATATTAAAATAGACAAGATTTAAATATTTGTCTTTCTAATATCCTTTTCCCGAGTTCAGTGTAAAGGTGAATAAGTTGGCAAATTACGCAATGCAGAATGTACCAGACGCGGCTTTTGACCGAAAGATAGAATTAGCAATATCGCGAGTAAGATCAGTAGGAAACAGTTGCAGGAGATCGGTCATTGAAACCGTCTATGTGAGTAATTCTCTCTGCGAGCCAGAATTAAAATCTATAATGACCTCTTTTTTTGATGGGAAGTCAGATAAACATGCAACATTATATAATCTGGAAACGTTAAGAAAAACGAACGGTAATAATGGGCATAATGGAAACAATGGACACAATACAAAGGACGACGATGATGCCTCAGAGCCTTGGGTATACGTACGTTAAAAACAATCACCGTATCATATTTATAATCCGAATCATCAAATAGAATTATATGCCGAAAAAACGTAGACGCGGACACACAGAGTCGAAGCCTGGAAGCAAAACCAGGATAATCGGAATAGTTTCTGGCAAGGGTGGCGTTGGCAAAACGACTTTTTCTGCGAATCTCTCAATCGCGCTTAATGCATTAGAAAAAAAGGTTGTTGTTATCGACTGTAATGTAACCACGCCCCATCTGAGCTATTATCTGGGCGTGAAGAACTTCTCCACAACGATAAACAATGTTTTTTCCGGTGATGTGGATGTTGCGTTCGCGCCGCTCGACCAGAACGGTGTCATGTTCATCCCAGCATCAGAGCAGTTCGGGGACTTGAAGAAGGTTGATATGAGGGATTTGCGCAAGATCGTACACCGGCTTGCAAGAAAGGGAGACTATGATTTTATAATATTGGATTCTGCGCCCGGTCTTGGCCGCGAAGCTATCGGCGTTCTGCACGCATGCAACGAAATAATCTTTTTGACAAACCCAACTGCACCGAATGTCATGGACATAGTGCGATGCAACGAGGTCGCTCGCATGCTCGGACACAAGCGCTTCAGCATGGTATTGAACATGGTGCGCGGCAAAGACCACGAGCTCACGCCAGAGCGGGCAGAAGAGCTTTTCAGCATGCCTGTACTTGGCGTAATCCCGTTCGACGAAAACATAATGGACAGCACAGCAGAAGGCGTGCCAATAATGTGGCACAAACCAAAGTCGCCAAGTTGCAACAGCTTTCTGTACATAGCAGCAAGGCTTTCTGGGATAAACCTGTCCAATTTTGCCGGAGAAGAAGACGAAGATGAGAAAGACTGGAACGAAGAAGAACTGGAAGAAGTAGGAATAATACCGATTGTTGAGCATGGTTATGGATATTCAAGCAGTGGTAGAAGCAGGAATCTGAGAAGAAAGATCGATGCGGCCGCTGCCAAAGCTGTTGAAAGAATAAAGGATGTTTTCTCTAGTTAAAAATCATTTCTTAAAAACTTTCATCATTTTTTTTAACGGTAACGTATTCACTACGTCTTTCTTTCGGGCCCATCCGCGACGTGCGGTTGCGATTCCCAGATATATAAATCTCAGATGCTCGGCGCTGTGCGCGTCCGTGTTGATTGCTGTCTTACAACCAAACTCAACAGCTCTTCTGACATTGTCCGCGCTCAAATCGAGCCGACTTGGGTATGAATTTATTTCCAGCAATGTGCCTGTGCGCTTGGAAGTCTCAAACAGCTTTTCCAAATCGACGTCATACGGCCTTCGCTCCTGTATCTTCCGGCCGGTCGGATGAGCGATTATATCAACATTTTCGTTTTCCATTGCTGAAACGATGCGATTTGTGATTTGCTTCTTGCTCTGCCTGAACCCGCCGTGAATCGCTGCAAGAACAATATCGAACTCCTTGAGCATGCTGTCTTCCATATCCAGTCTGCTGTTGGCCTTTATGTCAATCTCTGCGCCTTTCAAAATTTTAATTCCCCTGATTTTTTTGTCGACCTCGTCAATTTTTTTCATATATCTTTTCAATCCGCGTGTTGTTATCCCACGTGCTATTCTCAGCTTGCCGACATGGTCTGTTATACAGATGTATTCATGGCCTAGTACCATTGCCGCACGTGCCATCTCTTCGATTGTATGCGCACCGTCGCTCCATTTCGTATGCATCTGCAAATCGCCGCGTAGCTCGCCGTAACCTATAATCCGTGGCAGATTGTGTTTCTTCGCCAGTTCAACTTCTCCTGTGTTCTCCCGCAGTTCAGGCTCCACGTACTGCAGTCCTAATTTTTTGTAAACGCCCCTTTCAGTAGTGCCAGCAATCTGCTTTTTGCCATCGAAGAGTCCGTATTCGTTCAGCTTCCATCTTTTTGCCATCGCTATTCTGCGCAAAGCAATGTTATGCTCTTTCGAACCGGTGAAGTACATAAGCGCGCTGCCGAACGATTCCCGCTTGACAACACGAAGGTCGCATTCTATCCCTTCGCTCAAGCGCACAGTGCTGCGTACTGAACCTTTTGCAACAACCTTGCTGACGTTTTTCAATCCTGTAAAATAATCAATAACCTTTTTCGGATGCTTGGTCACAACAAGCACATCCACATCGCCGATTGTCTCTTTCATCCTCCGAATCGAGCCTGCAAGCTCTGCGCGTTCCACAGGTTCAAACAACCCCATTTTCTCTTCAATTTCCGCTGCAACCGGGAGCACATATCCAAGCAGTGTGCGTTTGCCTCGTGACTTTACAAATTTTATGCTCTCTAAAATCTGCTTCTCGGATTTTTCACCCATACCAGGCAGTTTGCGCAGTTTGTGCTGCTTAGCCGTGCGTTCCAGCTGCTTCAAATTCTTCACGCCAAGTCTTTTGTAGAAAAGTTTGATTTTTTTTGGTCCAAGCCCTTCAACAGCAAGTAACGCTTCCAAATCTATCGGGAAATCCTTTTTCAGGTCATCGTAGTATCTCAGCTTGCCGGTCGCAAGAATCTCCTCAATCTTTTCTGCTATGTTCACGCCCACGCCTGGTATGCCTTCAAGCTTGCCAGCGCGAGCAACATCTTCTATCGGCTTGCTCATCGATTCGATTGAACGTGCAGCACGGCGGTATGCCTGCGGCTTGAACTGTACGTCTTTCATCTCAAGCATATCCGCGATCTCGTAAAAAATCTTCGCGACAAGCATGTTTTTCATATCATCACAATCTCACAATCATGCAAAACCCATCTATTTATTTTTTGGTGTGCCTAAACAAATTAATATGGCTATAGATACTTTAGAGCTTCTCCGAGCGGTCAGTAAGGACAAAAAAAGGACAGCAGCCGTTATAGTCGGTGGGCTGGCTCTAGTCTCGCTTTTTGCAGGTCTGTTCGGACAGTTTGTTATTCTTATGCTTGTAATAGTGGCTATGGCTCTCGCTTTCTTTCTTGGCGAGTTTGAAATCAAAAAAATCGGATTGGAATTTGTGACTCTTACTGTTGTGCTCGCGGGTTTTGTCTACGGACCGTTCTCAGGCGCAATGTTGGGCGTTGTTTTGCTGATTCTTCATTTCATACTGACAAGAAGTCTGGGGCCGTACGTAATTTATTGCGTACCGGCTATGGGGTTGATCGGGCTGCTTGCAGGTTGGGCAGCGGCTGGTAGTTGGTTCGGCGGCAACATAGCAACAATCGGCATCGCTCTCTCGCTGGCTTACAATTTGATTACTGGAGCCTTGGGCAGCCTTATACTGCAGGATTTTTTCGAGGAGTTTCTGTGGAGCGGCACTAATTTTGCGCTGAACTTTGTGCTGTTTGCAAGATTCGCGCCGATAATTTTATCGGCCATGGTGTAAAAATTAAAACAGAGTTGACAAAAATATGCCGAGTCTGGGAAGCTGGGTGCGCTTTATTGTCGGGATTGTGCTGGCTGTAGAAGTAATAAGGGCTTGGATTTTTGGTGGCACTATCTCTATGCTTGGGAATATTTTGGCAGTTGTGTTTTTGGGACTGGCCGCATTATATTTTGTTGTCAGGTTTTAGAAAAAGAAATAATTTATTAATCCGAATCTTGAACCCTAGGTGCGAGAATGAATGAAAGCCTGACCTTGTCGCCTGCTGCGAACGCGATGCGCATCGGGTAATCTTGCCCGTGCTCGATTGTCACACTGTCCGAAAGCTTTGCGGCCTTGGCCATCTTTTTCAGATAATCGAGCGCATATCGTGATTTGAATTCCTCTGGAGAGGCCAGTGCCATAAGAGCTTCATTCGCTTCTAAAATTTCAAGCTCTGCTTTACTAACGTCACCTTCTGCTATAATCCAAAAACCTTCTGGAGATGATTTAATAATTACCGAATCGCCGATTATTTCCGCATCGCTTATCCCACTTTGTAGAATATTCGATTTCAGCTGGACCTTTGATTTGAACTCCAGTTGGTTGACCGGTGGTATTTCTTCGCCACTCAGATCCAAAAGCGGGACTAGGAAGCGCCGCTTGCTCGCACCTTCGATAACGACTTGAAGCTTCGCATCTTTCAACTCGAATGAAAGTTTGTCGCCTGTACCAGCGCGCTTTATCACAGACAGGAAGTTCGGTATGTTCAGCCCAATCAATTGTTCTGCATCCACCTCGTACTTTTCGAACGCCTGCGTAGCAATAAAGAAATCCACCACTGATACCATCGAACGGTCGGCTGCAATAAAACTTATGCCATCTTTTGTTACTTTGAACAAACCTTCATCAATTATTTCTGCGATTGATGTCATTGAATCGCGCAACAGATTCGTTTCTGCAAGAGTCGCTTTGAACATTTTTTCACACACCAACCTTAGAATATAAATCATCAACCGTTTTTAATAAATTTAAGTCTGTGCCGGTCAAATCTTGCGCGATGTCAAGCTTGAGCTGCTCGCCTACAAGTATGCAAAACGCGCGGATGCTTTTGTCACTGATGATTTTTTCGCGGCCTTCGGAATTTCCCTTTTCAAAAAACACTTCGATCTTCCCGCTGTCGTCTTCGATGATAAAAGAATCGCTGTTTGCTTTCATTTCAATAACTTTACCTATAACAGAAACTTTTTTGTCGTTCTTGTTTATCTTCGAAATCTTTTTTGGTATGTATCTTTTTGGCAACATATCATCCAAGAATTAGTTGAGTGTGAAGGAATTTAAATTATTCGTTGGTTTATTCGTAACTTCTCCAGCTATACGCGCATTTGACACAACGATAAAAAAGCGTAGGCGGTTCGTCTGCCGAGCGCGTCTGTTGCATCCACCAATAAGCTTCTGTGTTTTCACACTTTGGGCATATAATCCTGGTTTTCGGCAAATCTATTGCCTCGTCTCCCTTTTTCACAATGACTATGTCTTTTTTCGGAGTGAGTAGAGCCTCGGATATTACAATCCTCTCTTTTTTCAGCGGCCTCTCCTTGCCACATTTTGTACAAACTAAAAAAGATCGCTTGCGCTTTTTCTTGACAAGCATCAAGTTCCCACATTTTTCGCAAAACTCCATGTCTTACGCCTCTGTTTCTGGCTATTGTTTTTTCAAATCCACAACTTTTAGCCTCAATTTTATTG
>CAZSGV010000004.1:1042-25707 GCA_964606565.1 uncultured archaeon | reverse complement strand
CTCCGTGGGATCGACGCAGCAAAACATGCAGACAAAATCTACATAGAGCTTTATACAAGCGTCTGGCACGGTAAGGCGGAGCTTGAAAAAATCATTGGCAAAAAAATAGAGGAGTTGAAGCGCGAAGATTTGGAACAGCATGCGGATAAAATCGTGGATGAAGCAAAAATAAAAGATATTGTGATTTTTGTGCCCGGAGACCCCATGATTGCAACAACGCATTCTATTCTAATCGAAGAAGCGAGAAAGAGAAGCGTCAAAGTAAGAATAATACATAACGCGTCAATAATTTCTGCTATTGGCGAGACTGGATTGCACATATACAAGTTCGGAGCGAGTGCGACCGTGCCTTTTCCAGAAAAGACCGGCGGCAAGCTTCCAGAATCTGTATACAATGTAATAAAACTGAACAGACAATCCGGGCTGCATACACTGCTCTTGCTTGACATAACTCCGGAGCGCTGCATGGCTGCGGACGAAGCTATGAGACTTTTGCTGGCTGTGGAAGAACAAAGAAAAGAAAACGTTTTTACCAATGATACAGAAGTTGTGATATTCGCGCGCGCTGGGAGCGAGGAGTCAGCGATAACTTTTGGAAAAGTCAGTGAGCTGAAGAGCAGAGATTTCGGAAAGCCGCCTATGGTTTTGATTGTGCCAGGCATCTTGCACTTTTCTGAGAAAGAGTTTTTGGAAAGCCTGAATCAACACGGACAACCGTAACATTTAAATACTGTCAAGTAGTAACAAAATTAGATAAACATGGCAGACACATTCGACGCAGAACAACTATCAAAGTATTTGAGCGGAGAATCTGATGCAGCAATTATAGCACAATTTTATAATGAGACTTTTCCGGTAAAGGAGCAAATCCGCCAAATTTTAATCAGTCCACAAAAAGATTCGCTAGTAGTTGAGTTATACGACCTGAGGAATGGATTACACGGTTTGCTTGAAAAATATGCGAATATCGATGCTACTGAGCCATTTGCTTTGGCAGAGGTCGTAGGATTTGAAAATCTTGATGCGGGCATAGATGCAGTGTATCAATCTGCTTTATTGTCACACACCTTATCTATTAATAAACAATCGGAACAAGCTAATGGCATAAAAGGCGTTAAAGAATATATTAAAAAAATAAATGAAGCTCGTAAAAAGAAAAAAACAAGTTAGGCACTAACATATTTCTAAAGGCTTCTTAAGAATTCATTCTGGTTTTTTGGGCACAAGCGTCCATTCCCAACCTTCTGTTTTTTTCGGCCTTCCCTTAGCCCCACCCTCTCCCTTTATGATAAACCAGATTGCTAAAACAACAAGAACTAGGATTACGACTGTTATCAAATCTTCGACTGCAATTCCAGGAAGCCCGACGCCACCACCTGCTTCTATTCCGAAAATCCCAAGACCGCCACTATAAAGGAAAACCAGCAGAGCTGTGACCAAAGCGATTGGAAATATGTACAATATGAATTTCTCTGGCTTGTTCTTGAACAAATCGGCAATCGCGTCTGCAGGCACAACCATGTATGTTATCATCAAGAACGCAAGAATCGTCATAAAGATTACCAATATTTGCGTGAAGAAGTTTGAGAAGAATTCTGTGAGCGATATGCCCAGCGGCGTCCAGACCATAACAGACAGCGCAGCGACCAGCGCTATTACTGTGTTGAGAGACCTTACACGTCTTTCCTTCTCATCGCCGAATATTTTTGATTTGCTCAACAGGCCGTAGAAAATAGCGAACATCAATATGAATGGCAGATAGAACTCGAACACGCCAAACTCTTTCCAAGCTGCTATAACCTCTAAAATCGTTGTCATTTTATTTCACTTTCTATTTTTTCTCCTTTTTTGGCTGGTCTTCCATTATCAGCCAAATCATCATCCCAACCAACGCGACAATCATCAAAACAACGAATATATATTGCAAGTCTATTTCTGATACACCGAACGAAATTTTTGGCATTGATATTTCAGCCAAGTCGAAACCCGGGAACAGTAGCGTGCCACCGCTTGAGAGATATGCAACAATTGCCATAAGCGCTGAAAGGATTATGAAAACATAAACCATCCAACCAGGCACTGTTGGCCTGTCTTGTCCGATTAGAGGCATAAAAACAGCGAATATCATCAATGCCGCTATTATGGTTATTATTATTGTAAGCGTACCACCGAACATGTCTGTAAAGAACGTTATCATTGCTGGGCCCAGCGGCGTCTGTGCGACAATCATCAAGGCAGCAACAAGGGAGATTATTATGTTTATGCTGGGTTTTTTGAATATGCTTGCTTTTTCAAGCACTCCGTAGATTATCGCAAAAACCAATATGAATGGCAGATAAAAATCGAAAAGCCCAACGTTTTCACCAGCTGCAATCAAATCTGCGAATCCTACCATACAATCATCTAACACGATTTAAGACGAAGCCGGTTCCTCTCCCCCTCCCCAGACTATTATCAGAGCCGTTCCAAGCAATAATGCAACCATAACAAAGCTAATTAAAATATCATCTGATACAATGCTACTAATCAAATCTTCCGGAAGGAAAATATTGATCATGCCACTGGAAAACAAAAGGCCCACACTGACCAACAATCCAATTATCAAAATTCCGCCAACAACCCTTTGGGTGTTCAAAGTTTTCGCGAGTTGCACGCCCAAATCTGGCGGGAAGAACATACTCACTATAAGCAGGCCAACAAGGATGACAAGCGTAGCGGTAATGCCTTGTAGGAAAAACGATGCAAGGTACATTTCCATGTCTATGCCAAGCAATATCGGCGATGCCCATACCATGAAAGACGCGACCAATGCTACAACTGCGTTGATTGAAAGCACTTCACGCGGTTCGCCAAAAATTTTTGATTTTCTGAGCATCCCATAGAATATGGCAGAGCTGAGCATGAACGGTAATAGGAATTGGAACATCCCAGTTTCCCTCATGTTCAATATGACTGTTTCAAATATACTTGGCATTTGTTTAACCACCTAGGTTCCATAGGTTGCGATTTGGCTAGCGATTATAAGTAATACAACGAATATTATCACACCAGCAGCGATGACTGATGTGTCCACTGAGCGCCGGAGGCTTCCTTCTGCTGGGACTGTTGTCCACAGAACATTTATCATCCCGCTTGTGATTACAGACACAAGTCCAATTACAATACCAATATACAACACGTTCCTGCTTGTCATTTTCTCAGCTAAGAGCTTTGGCAGGTCTGGATAAAAGAATCCCGCTATTAAAAATCCGATGAAGAAGAACAATATCCAAACAAAAGACTGTGTGAAAAGCGTCATAAGCGGCACAGTCATGCTAAATCCGACTATTACTGGGTATCCGAATATTAGAAATGCCATGCAAAAAGCGAGAACCCCAACAACAATCGGCGTTTCCCCAAAAAATTTAACCTTTTTCAAAAGAGCCCAAAACAGTGTGAACGAAATTACAAAAATCAATAAATCGTAAAACCCCACTTCTAAGAGTTTCGTTATAATAGTTTCAAACACGTTTACCATTTGATTCACCTATGGGCAAACTGAATTACTTTCAACTAAATTAATTTTCGTTTACGAGAAATTTAAGTTTACTTTTTTTCTTCGGCACTTGTTTCTCCTGTTTCAATACCTGCTTCTATGTGTCGCTGCCTCTACAGCACGCTTTTCCCTTCTGATTCTTTCAACTTGTTTCCATATTGCGTCTTTTTTTTTCGGGTCGTCTGTTCTATTATATTTATCCATAAGGTCGTTTTCCTTTTTTTCAAGTTTTATCAACTTTCTGCTATATCCGCCAGTTTCATCGTATATGTCCCTTCCTCGGTTGATAGCCCAAAAAACAGTGCCAAGAATGAAGACAGTGCCAAAAATTACGATAGCAGTAGTCGCTCCGAGCTGTGTTATATACAAAGACAGTACAGTGAACGCCGGTGTTGTTGCAAGCAGGATGCTGAATATCAATGAAATCAGGACATTGCTTTTTTTCTTGAATATCCCAAGCATGCTGAGTATCCCATAAAAAATCGTGAACACCAGAAGAAAAGGCAGAAATATGTTCCTGGTAATCTCATAAGGTGTCATGCTTAGCAGATCGCTTATAGCAATGCCAGACATATCCGTATCAAATAGAGGCATATTTAATAATTGTTTTTTAAGGTAAAATTATAGTCCGACAACGCATGGGTCAAAGGTAAAGACAGTTAAAATGGTTTTTCCGAAAGGTTTAAGTATTTTACTATTCTTTAGTGGTATATGGATTCAGCTTATAGAAGATTTGAGAACTGGTCAAAATGGGGCGATGTGTCTCCAGAAGTACGTCGAATGATTAGAGAGGTTAGAAAAGAATCTCTTCTTTACCACGACAGGCAAGGAACCAGAGATTGTTATTATTCCGAACTCATAAGAGAGATGGAATTGCTCTGGAAACATATAGTAGAGGATAAAACCCGCTTATTGCCAGACATAAAACCAAGAGAAATATACAGATTGACTCGTCATGCGCTTGGTGCTTTTAATTTGGAATCAGTCAGAAAACCAGTTAAATTCGTGACTGAAGCAGCAGATGAAAATGAGGTCACTGTTGGCAGAGCGTTGAAATTATATCTTTACGATCTTTATAGTTCTTCTGATCCCCAATATGTTTTGATAGAAGGCATAAATGAGGGCCATGAGGGCAAAAAGAAAGGACTTTTGAAAGACGGAGATACAATTGAAATAAATTCTGGTCTTCCTGGTGGAATTGTAAGATATAAAGTCAAAATAGTTCCAGACACTGAGTCGTTTGCATCTAACTTTACAAATGATATAAGATTGGAGCTACCAGATTCAGACTCATGTATATTTGGTAAAAAAGACGCAGAAGGAAAACCTATTAGCGATTTAGTTGGAAAAGACGAATTTGGATGGTTAAAATACTCGATACGAAAAATAAGAGAGAAGACTCCAGAAGATCAAAGAGGACATCGTTTTGGTTCAATAAATTAAGCTAGGAATACTAAAAATATTTTTAACTTCCAAACCTATGCTCAGATGTTATTCTCTTTTTAGCTTGTTCCCATTCTCGAGTTTTCTTTTCCAGTTTTTCGAGTAATGGTTTTACATCTCCACCAGCAGCTCTAGCAGCCCTTATCACTTCTTGAATGTCATATATGTCTTTTTCCAAACGGCCAGCTTCACTGAAATGTCTGGAAATTGGACTCCCGAGCCTAATCACATCACCGATGACCCACATGACAAGCCCGAAGAAAAACAGGCCAGCAAAACCTACAAATCCCCACCAACCCATAGCGCCAAAGACATATCTTACAAGTAATACCAATCCGCCAGTTGGGCATGCTATTACAGCAATCAGAAATGAAAGCAGAGCATTAAAATCTCTTCGATAGCCGAAAATTTTAAGATTTGTCAAGATACCGTAGATTACCACCCAAAGAGCGATGAATGGAAATATTAGGTATTGCAGGATTTTTGTTGGTTCATCCGTGTATACTTCAGCGCCTGGACCAAAGAAAAGGTTCAATGCTGCAGCAACCCCGCCTGATACGTCCAGCGTTCCAAAACCATTTGCTGCCAAGACTACAGACGGTAGTAAAAACAATACAGTCAAAATTGCAAGCAACTGGATTTTCTTTGACATTTTAACTAATACATTATTAGGATTTTTAAATTATTAAATTGTTTGATTTTTAGGTTTTGACAAGTTACAAGACCATGCTCATGAGCCATGGGTACAACCACTGTATCACAAAGAAAATAAGGCCAGTAGCTATTAGTCTTTTGTAAGAAAACCTTCCCATTATTAAAATGGCGCCCCCGACAACTATGCTCACAGTCCAGGCCGGAGGAAAAATTGTTACCATAAAGGCGCTGAAAAACGATATCGTGGTCGCAATTATGAGATTTATGCCAGAGTTCCTGAATATTCTCAATTTTCTGTTGAGCAGGGTGTAAAAAAGGAAAACTATTGTGATGAATGGAATTATAAAATAGAATATAGTATCCGGAAATTGGAAATATTTAGTCGGTACGTTGAACAATTCCGAAAAGAAACGTATTACGTCGTACGCATCCATGTCAGGCATACTAAGCCTCTCTTTTCAATCTATATACAAGGTCGCTCAGCGCGCGCACTGATTCGATAAGTGCTGGCAGGGTTTCTTTGAACGCCTTCTCCAAGCTTGCCATTCGGATGTTCACGTCGTTTATGCTTTCTCCGAGCCCTTCGATGTTGTTCAGCACTTGTTGCTGCTCGTTTATCCTGATTTTCGAAAGCTCGCGGACACGCTCGTTCATCTCCTTGACTCTGTTGTCCAACTCTTTGTTCCTTACTGTGAACTCATTGAGGCGTTCGATCAGGTCTTGCGTACGCTCTTGGACAACATAGTCGATATATTCTTCAGTCGGATAACCTTGATAATATTCTTCTGGCAGAGATGTCTCAGGCATTACCGGTGCCTCTCCTCTTCTGGGTTGCAGCTCTTCGATTGTGGGCAGTTCCAATTCAGGCTCTTCTGCAGGTTCTTCTTCTGCCGGAGCCTCTCTTCTTGGTGGAAAACTTGGCGCAGGTTGCTGCTGTTGCCCGAGTGCTTGAAAAGCCTGGCCAAAATTCATAGGCATCGAATCAGGACTTGGTTGCGGCATAGCAGACGGCTGTCTGGCACCACCACCGCCTCCGATAACACCCTCTTTCACAGCCTGCGTAAGGCTCTTGTCTATTTCATCTGGTGAAAAACCTTCGCGGCGAAGCACATCGATTGTGTCAAGTTCAGAAAACCCCCTACTCATAAGCTCCCTAACCCTGTCTGTTGGGACATAACCTCGGCCTTTAGATTGCTCGGCTTTCTTTTTCTTTCCAAAAAAAGGCAATTCCATTATATCACTTGGTTTTCTAAACATCCGCTTATTAAATTTTCTTTTTTAATCAATAATAAGCTTTCTCTATATTTAACAAGTCGCAAATTAGATTTTTCTTTTCAATCTTTCATCGAATGCCCGGTCAAGCTCGTCTTTTGTCACGAATTTCGATGTGACCGGGTTCACAAGATCTATAAAGCTCTCCACCTGTTTGAGTTCGATTTTTGTCGCACCTCTACTGGTCTGTTTTTTCAGCTTTGTTATGTCGCTTTCTATCAGATTTAGGCGTTCGGTTGATAACGACAGCTTATTGTTAATGCGGTCAAGGCTTATTTTCAGATCTCCCATTTGCGAAAGCACGGACGATTCAATCGAGCTCAGACTGTTTTCTAAACGGTCTATGTTCTGCTCCATAAGCCTAATCCTTCTTCTGTCTTCATTTATCCTTCTGACAAGCTCGCTAAGCATGTCTTTTAATTCTTTGGGGTTTTGCGCTGCCAATTAAAACACCATCAACATATGATTAAAACAAAACGCTACTTAATAAAGAATTTGTGCAGCCGAGAATAAATTTAATTAGGTTTTAAAGCATTGAGGACACCGGGTTGTTAAATGGTCTGCGAATCTGAAATTGTCGACAGCACGCTGCGCGTAAACTGCTTAGGATGCGTGTATGGCTCAAGCATAGAGGATTTTGAAGCTTGCATGGCTACAACGATTGACAAGCTTGTAAAGAACAAAGGCGTGAATCGGGTCGTGCTTGCTGAGACAAGGGAGAACGAGTACGATGCCGAGCAGACTCAAATGCTTATGGAGATAGCAGATGTATATAACAGGATTTTAAACGTGGACAAGCTTCTTGCATTGGACAAGCTCGGACCGCCGGGATGCGAAGAGTTTTATCCGAAAAGGCTTGCAGAGCTTCAGTTTTTGATTTTAGAAGTTTTGCGCAAAGACCCGGTCGGTGCTTATGTGCGCATAGGCAGGATGATAACGCGTGCTAAAGCTAACATGTCATCAGCAAAAAGCACAAAAGTGAAAGAGTGCCACGCATATTACATACAACACTCTTTGGAGCCGATAAAGAATATTCTAGAATCTTGCAAGCTCATACAGCTGTCAAAACCAATGCTTAAAAATTACACGTCCGGTGACAGGTCTGTATACAGAGAGATATTCCATCCGATTGTCAGGCCAAACTTCATGCTTACCCGTTACATGCTTGCGCCACCAAAAACAGGTAGGCTCATTGAAAAATATTATATCGGCAACACTCTGGTTGAAATATTCCGTATACACGGACGCGTCAGATACAAATATCACATAACACCTGCTGAGTTTAAGCTGACAGAAGAAAAATATACGATTCTTGACGCGGCCCGTCGCTATCTTACAGAGCACAGACCAAGCGAACGAGAGGCCGCAGAGCCAGAGCGCGCACGCGACATATTCAAAAACATCGGCAGGGATCTCATACGCGAACTTGCAAGAAGAATGAGAGCTTCATTAGACGCAAAAGAGGTGGAGGAGCTAGCCACAATACTTGCGCGTTATACAGCTGGTTTTGGCGTGCTTGAGCTGTTGCTTAGCGACGAAAGGATACAGGATGTTTTTGTAAATTCGCCAATCGGGCTCACGCCCATATATATCTACCATTCTGATTTTGAAGAGTGCGAGACTAATCTGATACCCACAAAAGAAGATGCAGAGGCTTGGGCAACTCGTTTCAGGCTTTATTCTGGTAGGCCGCTTGACGAGGCGAATCCGGTGCTTGATACAGAACTGCTTGTGCCAGGTGGCCGCGCGCGTGTAGCTGCAATAACCCGCACACTCTCGCCTGAAGGTCTGGCATTTTCATTCCGACGTCACCGCGAACGGCCATGGACTTTCCCACTGTTTTTGAAGGTGAGATATTTCGACCCGCTCTACGCGGGACTGATGAGTTTCATAATAGACGGCGGGCGGGCGTGCTTGATAGCTGGTGGCCGCAGCAGTGGGAAGACTTCGCTGCTTGGCGCAATGATGCTTGAAGTCATGCGAAAATTCAGGGTAATATGCCAAGAAGATACGCTTGAATTGCCTGTTGTTCAGATGCGTAAGCTGGGATATAACATCGAGCGGCTCAAATCCCGTTCGGTTATAACACGCGTGGAGACCGAACTGCCAGCTGATGAAGCGTTGCGAACAGCATTGCGATTGGGCGATTCTGTTTTGATTCTAGGCGAAGTGCGTAGTGTTGAGGGCAAAGCGCTTTTCGAAGCTATGCGAATAGGCGCTCTTGCGAACTTTGTGGGTGGTACTATACATGGAGAATCTGCGTACGGCGTATACGACCGAATTGTCAATGACCTTGGTGTGCCGAACACAAGCTTCAAAGCAATAGACCTTATCACAATATGCAGCATGCTCCGCAGCCCAGACGGACTGCATAGATCCAGACGTGTGACAGCACTCACAGAAGTTAGAAAGCACTGGAAAGAGGATCCGGGCACAGAGAGCGGGTTCGTGAATTTGATGGAATATTCTGCAAAAGAAGACAGGCTCAAGCCGACACCCACGCTTACAGATGGTGAATCTGAGATGCTGAACGAAATCGCAAAGCGTGTGCGCGAATGGCACGGTCGGTGGGATGATGTTTGGAGCAACATACAACTTCGCGCGAAAGTAAAGGAGACCACGCTCAACTATGCAAATCGCTTGAACATGCCCGAGATTCTGGAAGCTGATTGGGCCATTAAGGGAAATGAAATGTTCCATATAATATCTGATGATGTGAAGAACGAAGTCGGTGGGCTTGACTCTGGCATGATTTTCGAAAAATGGGAAAACTGGTTCAAGAAGGAATTGAAAATATAGAATATAAATTCGGTGAAAAAAAATGCCTGGAAAACCAGCAAAAGTGCCTGCTATGTATTCGAAAGAGTACGAAGAGTTTTTGAGAGGCGAAGCAAAAGTAAGAGAGCTTTCTGTGTATGAAAGACTCTGTAACGTTTCTGAAAAGATTGTACCAATATCTCCGTGGCAGAGCCTAATAGACAAGTATTATGAAGCGATTGCATTCAGCCATCTTAAAATCAGCCCGCGCGGCGCTTTCTCTTTGGCGTTGCTGGTAACAATATTGGCTGTTTCAATTCCGACAGTGTTAGCTGTTGTATTCACTGCATTCTCATTATCAACTGCTGTACTTATTGCTGTTCTAGGTGCAGTGGTTTTTTACTACCTTTACGATTATCCGTTCCATTTTGCAACAATGTTTAGAATAAAAGCCAGTGCGGAGATGGTTCTTGCAATAATCTATATGACAATATCTATGCGCGTGAGCCCGAACATAGAAAACGCGATCGAGTTCTCAGCCAACAACCTCACAGGCGCATTAAAAGAAGATTTGCATCAACTGTTGTGGGACGTCTATCTGCGAAAATTCGATTCTGCCTCAGCGGCACTGGATATTTTCATTAAAAAATGGAAGCGCGAAAACAACGAATTCGCAGAGGCGATATATCTTATTAAAACATCCACAATCGAAAGCACAGCCAGAAGAGAGCGCGTGTTGGACGAAGCCGTGTCTGTTATGCTTCAGGGCACACGAGAACGGATGAAGGCATATTCAAGAGATTTGAAAACACCTGTGACGGTTGTGAACGCTCTTGGCATTCTCCTTCCGATAATAGGTCTTGTTTTTCTTCCTATGATAGGGATATTCATGCCAACAACGATTCGACCGATTTTCATTGTGATCGGCTATAATATAATGCTGCCGCTGGTCGTTTATTGGCTGATGAAAACATATTTGGACAAGCGGCCGTACAGCTTCCATCACCCAGACATATCCAAGCATCCAAAGTTCCGTGCGGAAAGACGTTGGATGCATCCGCTCATAGCAGCTCTGATCGCGTTGCCACTCATTGTCTTTGGCAGCTATCAGATACTCTCATCAACAGAAGTGTTTAATTTCAGCATGCTTGCTTATTCGCTTATGATTTCCCTTGGCATAGCAATGGGCATAGCAGCCTATTCAGTTCTTTCAGTGATAAAAAAAATAAAATTACGCAATGAAGTCGCACAAATCGAGAGCGAGTTTGCAGAAGTGCTCTTCCAACTGGGCAACCAAATAATGCGCGGCATCCCACTGGAAACAACATTGAAGAAAATAACTCCACAAATACAAAACCTGAAAATATCCAAGTTCTTCGAACGCATACTGTACAACATAGAGACTTTTGGTATGACTCTTGATCAGGCAGTGTTCAACGAAGAAAACGGCGCAATACGCGATTATCCGTCCAAACTCATAGAGGCTATAATGCATGCGATCGTTGAGATATCAAAGCGCGGGATGACAACAGCATCAAAAGCAATGATAACAGTGTCAACTTATTTGAAGAATTCTCATCAGGTGGAAGAGGATATGAGAGACCTGATGGCTGAGACCACATCTTCGATGCAAATGCAAGCAATACTCCTTGCTCCGCTGTCGTCCGGAATAGTGGTTGCTCTGTCAGCGATGATAATGAACATGCTTATCCTGCTCAAGGGCATGGTGGAAGGCATTTACGGCCAGCTCACTGGATATGGACCGCTTGGCGTGGCCGGTGGCGGGGTATTCGGCTCGATAATAAACCTTGACAAAATGATCCCAGTACATTCGTTCCAATTGATAGTCAGCATATACATGATAGAGGTCGTGAGCATGCTTGCGATTTTCCTCAGCGTGATACAAAACGGTGATGAGAACTTGTTGAAACGACTGAGCCTTGGCAAAACGCTTATGCTGGCATTTGCCATATACGCAGTTGTTACAATAGTATGTTATTCGGTTTTCGTGTCGTTTATGCCGATGACAGGTCTCGGGTGATATGCTAAGATGAGATTAAAAGAAGTGAAAACGTATTTTGGAAAAAAAGGTGATGTCGAGCGCTATTTGCTGTGGACAATCGTATTGCTCATTCTTCTGGTAGTTATAATTGCGCTGGTTTATGGCGGAGCGTGGAACCTTATAGAAAATCTGTTTATTAAAAAATGGTCAAAATAAAAATATTATCAAGATGTTTGGGTGTTGGATAAGATGCGCGGAAAAAAAGGAGTGAGTGGGAAGATATTGACAGTAATCCTGACTCTTGTTATTGCACTCATAGCTCTGATACTGCTTTGGACTTTCCTGACAAAAGCAACACCGCTTATATCCAATGCAATAGAAAATACAATTAGCGGATTCAAGAACATGCTTTGTGAAAAATTCGGCGCAGCCAGCTTGATTTGCAAATTGTTGATAGGTGAGTGAGCACTTGAAAGCAAGAAAAGGAATAGCAACAAAAACCCTCTTCGAGTTGGGAATGTTCGTGCTCGCATTCATAGTAATAGCCGCTTTTGCCACTCCTGCAATACAAGGTAGTGCAGAAAATATTTTGAGGTGGTTATCGGGTAAAGGAGGAGAGAGTGATTTGGAATTTGAAACAACCACACTGACAGAAGCAATAAAATGTGCTTATTACAGATGTAAAGAAGATTGCAGCGAGGCGATTGCGAAAACCAATCCTGACTATTTTGTTTGTGAAGACTATTGCAAAGAAGAATGGCAGGATGAAGATGGAAAAATATGTGATGATATAGCAAAGGTTCATCCTGTGGAACTGTTTTTTACAGGCAAAAAAACGATAGAGGATAAATTTTGGGATGAACTTACTGGGAGAGCTCAAAATTCGTTGCACAAATCAGATTGTGTTGTCGGTCGTTCGTACAGTCGCAGCAATGACAACTTAATTTTTCCAAAAGATTCAGAATGTTCAGTAAGAAGCGCTGGTAGAGATGGAGTGATATACGATAATTGTGAATTGTCTACCCAAGCTGATAAATTATTTTTATGGAGCGAAAATCACAACTGGCCAAACTCATGCACGTTTGGGGTCACATGCACATCTACTATAATGTGTGAGGAGTTTAAGTGGGAAGTGGAAATTGTTCCTGAAGAGTTGACAGAAATAGATATAGACCTTGTAGCCAGTATGAGTTATTCTGATATGTACAAAATAGTTGTAGAATCAGACAGCGAAATTATCGACGAAGCATTTTTAAAAGTTGAAGGCATGGACACCAACCACTGTCCAGACTTTAAAGATCATCCACTCGTGACATTCACATGCGACGAAGCAGAGTATTCGAGCGAACAAATTTGTGTAGATGAGACTTTACGCTGTGGCAAGTTCTCATTAACTTTCGAGAAATATAAAAAACCAGAAGGGACTCCAGCCAAATTTGATATCATATACACAGATACACCACCTACAGAAACACCGTCAGAAGAAGAACCGACACCACCCATCAAAACCTGTTGTAGCTATTATGGTAGTTGGTATTGTGTCACATCGAGTGATTGTGCGTCTATTGGTGGCATTGTCTGGAGCGTATCGTGCGACACTGTCGCAGACTGCGAAGGTCTATGATTATATAATACAACTTTAATAAACCAGAAAATCAAAATCAATAATAAGGTGAACAAATGAAGAAAGGAGCAGTACCAGTACCTTACATAATCGCTTTATTGCTTGGTATAGCTGTAGTGGCAGTCCTCGGCTATTGGTTCTTCGTACTTGGAGGGCAGATAGGCGGAGAAGCTACACTGCAAAACTGTAAATCAAAAGCAACAATATACTGCAATAGTTGGCAAACAAATAATTATGCGAAAACACTGACCGGGGATCCAGATGTGCCTCTAATCGGGGAGAAATGGTTCGCAAAAAGTACTGAAACCGAAGACGCATACGCTCCAGCTTGCTCGACGCACGCTGTATTACTTGAAACAAATGCCAACACTTTAGAACAAGCTTGCATAGATTTCTTAGCAACATCATAAACCAAGCGATAAACGAAGCAATGACAATTAAAAACGGGTTAGGGTATTCCAATGGAAAGTAAAAAAGGAGCAATACCAATACCTTACATAATAGCTTTAGTTCTCGGAATAATAGTTCTGGCAATACTAGCCTATTGGTTGTTTTTCTCAAGCGGCCAGGCAGGATCGACAATTAAAGAATACTCTTGCCGGGCAAAAAAGATGTCATACTGTAACGAATGGAGAATGAATGCGTGGGAGAGTCCGCCCGATGGACTGGACTTTTGCGATTACGCGCCGGACTGCTGCCAGTTCTCCTGGGCGCAGGGCCTTATGGAAGACGACTGCAAATAAACGAATATTTTCTTCTAGTAAAACCAAAATTATAACTATGAAAGCCTTTGGCAATAACGGAATAGCTGTACACACACTAGTGCTAGTGATAATGATCGGACTGTTCGCCCTTGTCGCCTTGTTCCTGTTTTACAAATGGGCAGTCCCGTCTACGATTGAAGCTACTGCAGCAAGTTGCGCATTCAAAAAGATTGCATATTGTACAGCTTGGAGCGCGAACGAGTACGGTAAAACGCCTTGGAACTGGGATGAAAAATCTCCGTTCGGGTGTGCAGAGTTTGACATAGGAGAACCACTCTCAGAAGAAGACTGTAAAATGGACTAGTTTTGTGTTGAACATGATTCGCAGAGAATTGAAAAATTTTTTGAAGGTAAAAACGGGCACAGCAGAAATGGAAGTATTGATGACTGTTGTAATAGCAGCCATAGTATTGATGATTTTGCCAAAAATACCGGAAATGGTCAGCGAAATGGCTTCTCTAGTCGCAGTGGCATCTGCAGAGGCAACAGCACGCGATCTGGGCGGGTTGATAACAATAAGCGGTGCAGCGATTGAAGATACAACAATCACGTACATGGGTGCAGACGAGCAGATAGTCTATGACGTGACTATAGAGGATGGAATCATTACAGTTAAGGCTTTGGATGCTGACACATTAGAGCCCTTAAGTTTTGCACCAGCCATGCTTTATGGCTCAAGTAAGACACCTTTTGACGTTTCTGCGAACATCAAAGCGACTAACACCTTTACTATAGACAAGTCATTGTACGAAACCGGACAAGATTATAAGATTTATGTTGAGTGATTTTATGAAATCGAAAAAAGCTCTTGCAACCTTTATCATGCAAATGATAACTGCCTTTTTTGCAATTGGTGTAATAGCTTTCATCTATTTTTTCTTTTATGGGAAATTTTTTGACATTCATGCGATAGTAGAAAGCGTCGAAGTCGAGCGACACGCAATCAATATGGCCCAAATATTGTTGAGTTCTAAGAAGTTAGTTTATTCTGAGAATGCCGGCGGCGAAGAGAGATTTTATCGAGGAGTTTTTGATAAATCTAAATTGGACAACGAATTCATTCCTGAAGGAGAATACAAAACAGGAATTATAGAAAGAGAAAGCGGTGTAAAAGAGGATATAACTTACCCGAATTCTGTAACAAGGCTGACAATCGAGAATTTGGATAACGATGATGTATGGCTTTTGGCTTCTGCTGATTATAGTATGGGCGAGAGTTCGGAGTTTATGAACTGCCTGACATTGAATATAGGATTGGGATTCACGCAAGATTATGAAGAATGCCGAAGGACATATTTGGCATCTAAGACAGGGACATTTGAAAAAAACTTTCCACTTTTGATAAAAGACGGCGATTCACTACATCCAGCCAGATTGACGATTGTATTAACGGAAAAAGAGTCGGCATTAGCTTTGCAGAACATTTGAAGGTGTCTCGAATGAATGAATCAAAAAAAAATATAATCGGAAAGAGGGGCGTTATAAGCGCACCCCTGATGGGAATAGTTCTCGTAGTCGTAATACTTATAATGATCGCAGTTCCTATAGCCTTTTTGCATATACATCTAAACAGGGCTGTAAAAATAGAATATAAACGCAGCAATGCGGACATGGCACTTTTGGGCCTTCTTTCTTATCCGGATGTCCGACAAGACATGAGTTTTTACGTTTCTGGGCTTGATACGAATGAGCATTCAAGAGACGAATTTGACAAAGAAGCTTTTGAAAACAAGGTCGAAAGCTTGCTTGACACCATGGTCGGTGAGTGTTATAAACTAACTTACCAAGTTAATCCATCGTCCACGAATTCGATAATCGATAAAACAGAAAAGAAAACCAATGTGGAAGATTGTGAGCCTGTATATTTGGCAAAAACGTTTGTTGTAATGCCATACGGTCAATCGCCCGTTAAATTGATACTGGAGATATCATGAAAAAATTCAAACTGAAACTCGGAGAAAAAGGCGTTGAGCCGATAACAGCATTGGCAGCTGTTCTAATAACCAGCGGATTAATTTTGGGCGCATTCTACATCACGAATTTAATTGTGGAGACTAATGTTGTCCGACGGATAGCACGGGAGACCGCAGCGCTGCAAGTAATAGACGCAATGGATTTCTTAAAACGATCAATGCAAGAAGCGATTAAACACGCTGCTTACAAAGCATCGTATGACATTTTGGACAGGGGAGGTTATTATTCAATCCCAGACGATGTAAGCTCTTTAGACTGCAGGCCATATTGGAGAAAATATTCTGAGACGATCGAATACGATAATGAAATGTTCGAACAGAATTTTGAAGCAGCATTAACAGATGTTTTCGAATGTTATGGCAAAGTGTATTCAACAGCATACTCAAAAGAGGGAATTTCAATAGACACTCCCCTTTACTCAATATGTGGAAGCGTTGATGCGATTGTAGAGGGAAACAAGTTCAGCATAAGCATAAAAAACGATTGTGAGGCCGGCTTAGAAGTTTCAGGAAATTTTATTTCTGTGAAGGAAAGCAATGCGAATTTCGAAGGCGAAGCAACTCTGAATACATTTGAATTGATTGAAAAAGCAAAAACTAAATTCGTAGACAATAGACCAGTATTAGACACAGTACAGTCTGCGACTTCTGGTATGGATTGTAAAAGCCTGACTGCTGAAGAGTTGGAATGTAGCTATACGGACATGGAAAACGATCAAGCAGCTGACACTTTAATGAACGCAAAATGCAGTAACTGGAAAACCAGATTAAAAAATTTGATAAACGAAGAACTTGGAAAAATCGAAATAAGTGGCGCGGAGGTAACTGCCACACTTTCCGCCGAGGAATTGAATGCCGAGTATGAAGTAACTGGATGTAGTTCTATATGCGAAGCCTTTGAAGAAGAAACTGATGAATGTGTTGAAGAACCTGAAGAAGAAGAGAATGAATGGTGTACACAAGATTCTGATTGTTGTGAGGGTTTTGAGGGAATTCGAGTTATATGTATGAATAATGTTTGCGATTTAGCTGCGCTGGGAGCTGGTTATTTATGTCCAGAAGAACCCGAAGAGCCAGAGTGTACTAAAAAGACAATCACGAAATATAGGACGCGCTGTTCATACGAATATGATGCAGATGCAAATGTGGTCGTGACTGTTAAAGCGGAAGAAGACGTTGACGATGCATATTACCCGATTTACAATTCAGATTCTGGGATTACGGAGTGGCAGCGGCTTGCGCTAAGATTTCGAGTACTTGACGGGACTTTGGAGACGTTGAACGTTGAAAACGTCTGTTCAGAAATAAACTACTGCTGATAAATCAGTCTCTGATAATGACTATGTCTTTTTGTATTTTCGTGTCCACGAACGAATAATCAGCACGGACTATGAATTTTATTGTTTTTGATTCTTCGATAGAATTGAACTCTCGTTTTAAAGTATACTTGCAGGAATAAAGATGGTCCGTTCTCAATTGCCTTAATTCAGCGCCCAAAGACAGCTCATCACCAGCATCACTCATACTTAGATCAACTTCTGGATTCCAACGTGTCTCGCATATAGCTTGGCCTTCAAACAGGTCAGACGACGCACCCTCATGAACTCTAATGATTTTTATCGGGCTTTTTATGTCAGCATATGACAATCTTGTCTCTTCCTTCGATAAGGATATGTAAACATACACATCCTTTGTCTCCCCGGTTTCAGTCAACTCATCAATAACAATAGACTCTGGCCAAAACCAGACAACAACATCAACTGGCCCCTCAAAGCTTTTTCTGCCTTCGCTGTCAGCATAGGCCTCTTCCCAATCCTCCAAGGTCCTTGCTATAATAAAATCGTTGTGCCCCTCGCCAGAATATTCATAAGAAAACTTCACTCTTACTTCAACCTCGTCCGTTCCCGGGTCTTCTACGGCTTCGCTTCCTTTCAAGCTTATCCTAATCTTTTGGTTTGGTCCAATTTCACAACTTGATGATGCAGAATTGCATCTGTCTGCAACAAGATCGCCAATGTCATCTTTCTCGCTGCTCTTTATATTGCCGCCTTTATGAACATCCTTACTCTTTATGTAGAAGCCGAATATAGTTTCTTCATCGCTGGGATTCTCAATTTCAATCGGAATAGAATACATATTCAGTTTCAGTTCATCAGAATCGGATCGTATTCTCAATCTTTCTGGCAAAGACGTGTCAAAAGTAACTTTGAGCACCTCCTCGCTCCCGATCTTTTCAGCTTCTGGGGTCTCTCCAGTTATTAATCCACAGATATCAGCTGCATCCGGGTTGTTCCAATATTTTCCCATGCACATATATTTCTCGAAGCCGGCCCCCAATTCTGGGAAGACTGTTGGAACTGCGCTAATAAAAGCCATTGGCACAGCCAGCAGAATAAAACTAATTATCCCTATACCAAGCGAATTTTTGTCATAAGCAAGATAAGCAACACCCAGCACAACCACTACCGGAACGAAAACATTGAACATGAGTGGCCATGGCGGTCCTGGTGGTAGAATCGCACCTGTTAAAGAAATAGCTGTCAACCCTATTGGGCTATATAGAGAAGCACCCACTATAGGAAGGAATGGAATAGCCACAAGCACAGCAGATAAAATTGCGTTGAAGAGCCTTTTGTCATCTTCGGAAATTTGTCTGTCCTCCCGTCTTCTTCTTTCTTCCTTACCACGTCTCATCTTCTCTTCTCTATCCCCTGCAAGCTGACCCTTTTTTCCAAGCATAAAATCCTATTAATATTTCGTATTTAAAGGAAAAATGCGTTTGTTCCTATGCGGAGCTGGGAGAAAAGGATTTAAAAGTAACGGCCGACATAGAACAATTAAATGCTTTTGCAGTCTAATATTAGAAAGCTAATCGATTGAAAATACGATTACAAAAAAATCAAAAATTGACAAAATTCAAAAACTTAAAGAACTTTAAATCGGAGGTGCAAAAATGGCAGAAGAAGTTCAACAAGCTCAACCTGTAGCAAACAAAGTTAACGTAAATAAAGACGAAAACGTTATATTCGTCGGCCGAAAGCCGTCGATGGCATACGTTCTCGGAGTGATAACGCAGTTCAGTGGTGGAAACCAAGAAGTGCACATAAGAGCACGAGGCAAGTCCATATCAAGAGCTGTAGATGTTGCAGAGATTGTGCGAAGGAAGTTCCTGACTAATGTACAGATAAGAAGCATAGACATTGGCACAGAAGCACGAGAGCTTGAGGACAAATCAAAGATAAACGTTTCCACTATAAACATAACGCTTGGAAAATAGTTTGAAAAAGGTTAAGGAAATTTGATTTCATCTTTTCTTCTTTTTATTTATATCTCAGTCATCTTTCTAGTATGAATGATTTTTTGTGCACAGGATGTTCTCTTACTTCATGCACAAGCATCTCTCTACGCTCACCCACTGCTACAACATCCTCTTCTGCAAGCACAGCCTGAGCCCGTTTCAGCTTTCTGGTCTTATCTGCATAAATGGTGAAAAGCTTCTCATCTTTTTTAACCGAATCGCCGATTTTTTTGTATAGAAGAATGCCCGCTTGCTTGTCTTTGGGTGCTCCTGCTGCGCGTGCGATCGCGGCCAATATGTGATTGTTCATCCAAAGCACGTAACCTTTACGGTCCGCGTGTATGTCTATTCCGTACTTCCCAACTTCTATGTCTTCTGGTTGTATTTCTGCATCACCGCCTTGCTCGAATATGATTTGTCTTAATTTTTCTTCAGCCCGTCCGGATTTTAGGGCTTCGTCCACGAGTTTTTCTCCATCTTTTCCAGTCATTTTCAGAAGCATCTTTGCTATATGTTTGGTCTTGTCGATCAAGTCTGGCACATTGCGTTTTCTCATAAGAACCTCTAATGCTTCTTTTGCCTCAAGCGCTGGGCCGATTGTGTATCCCACAGGTTGCTCGCCGTATGTTATCGCGCATTCGGTCTTTATGTCAAGCCGCTTACCCATTTCAATAAATTCTTTTGCCAACAAGTCAGCATCGCCGATTGTTTTCACTTTTGTACCTCGGCCGCACGGTATGTCTATCACAAGGTACTCTGCACCTACTGCTTTCTTTTTGCTCATTATTGAAGGTATCATTAATGGATCGATTGAAATAGGATATTCTATGCGAATGAACATGTCGTCCGCAGGTGCCAACTCTAATGTGCCTCCCCATACAATGCAACCGTTCGTCCGTTTCACAACGGTTTTCATCTCTTCTAGATTCAAGTCAACTGGCATAAGAACCTCTGCACGATCAGCAGTTCCTGCAGCGGACGTTATTGCACGCGACGAGGTCTTAGGCATTGTTATTCCACACGCAGCGATTATCGGAACTAGGAGCAGCGATGTTTTATCACCAGGCACGCCGCCTATCGAATGTTTGTCGACAATATGTGCATTGTTTATTTCAAGCTTCTTTCCAGTTTCGACCATAGCCTTGGTCATGCTCACAGACTCATCCATGCTCAAACCAAAACTGTTAAGCGCTGTCACAAATGAAGTTACCTCTATCTCATTCAATTTTCCGTCAACAACATCTTTTACAATTTCCAGTAGCTCTTCGTAATTCAGTCTTCTTCCCCTTAGTTTCGCTTTTATGTGGTCGATTGAGCTCGGAAAACCAGACACTACAACATCCACACTCCTGCCTTCTTCAAGTTCCAGATCTTCGACTATTTCATCAAAAACCCCGACTTGGCCGCGGTTTACAATTTTTGTTGTTGTGTTTAGAATTGCGATTGTCTTTTTGTCTCCGTGTTTGATTAAAACCCGGCCGAGGCTGCGTATTCCCAGATCTTCTGCGTCGTCTTCATGCATCACAGCTATGGCTCTATCGCCTGCGTTCATCCCGAGAATCTTTACTTTCAGTTTCATAAATTCATCCCCACTTCTTTATCGCAGCTTTCAGTTCTTTATGCTTTGACGCATATTTTTTGATTGACGTTTTTCTTTTCACGGCCGTCAATGCTTGGCGAGCTGCGATTGCGCCAGCGTGCGTTTCCATAGGATGTCCGTGTATCCCACCACCCATTTGAATTATTACATCTTTTCCAAAAATCTTTATCAAATCCGGTATCAACAATGGATGAAGACCACCAGAAGCAACCGGCATAACTTTTTTGACATCGTGCATTTTGTCTGTTAATGCATGAACATTTTCTAAAACTTCTGATTTTGTTTCACTCATCTTTCCCACACCAGTGCCAACATGCAACTGGTCTATGCCAACTATGCGCAACAGCTTTGCAAAAACTTTCATTGAAATGCCATGTCTTTTGTTCTTTGTCATCGCTGCATGCATCGCACGGTGACCATGCAGAACACGTGGCAGGTTCTCTTTTCCCAAAGTCTGGAACCCGCTCCAACCAACAGTTAAAACATCAACCATCGCATATCTACCGCCGCTCTCCTTAATGAACTTCGCGCGTTTTATCATAGTTTCTGTTTCAGCAGTGACGTTAGCCATATACACCTTGCGCTCGCCAGTTTCACGCTCAGCTTTGTTCCTTGCCTTGAGCGATGCGCGCACTCTGGATTTGAATTTGTTAAAGCTTTGGTCAGCCAGATTTTCATCGTCCTTTACTATGTCGCACCCGCCTGCCCATGAATCATATGCAACCTTTGCATGCTCTTTTGTCCCAAGCCCGAGTTTTGGTTTTATGATTGTTCCAATCAGCGGTCTGTCCTTTACCTTCAGCAGCTTTCTTATGCCTCTTATCCCGTACTTTGGCCCTTTGAAACTTTTCACAATTCTTTTCGGCAATCCTATGTCATTCAATCGCAAGTTTTTCAGTTCCTTCAGCCCGAACACGTTGCCAGCTATGCTGCTTAGGATGTTTGCCATGTTGTCTGTCTCAAACAACCCGATTGGATAAGCAATTTTTATGTTTGCGCCTCTGTCACAGCGCTTGATCTCAAAAACAGTCGCTGCCTTTTTTTCAATGCTCTTTCGCATAGTTTTTAATTCTGTCCATGTTCCGATCGAGCTTTCGGCTGCTACGCCACCAGCAGCGTGTTTTATGCTGGCTCTGTTCGGCTCAAGATAAAAACTGCATATTACATCTGTTCTTTTTGGTTTGTACTTCTTGCTCACAAAATCTTCATATCTCATTTCAACATCCTCTTTATTTGCGCCGGTGTGTAAACTCCACGTTCGGTTATCACTCTTGAAACGAATTCCCACGGTGTTATGTCAAATGCGGGATTTTTAATTTTCACTCTTTTCAGCCGGCCCGGTTTCATAAGCTCTTTGTAAACTTCTTTTTCCGGTCGTTGTTCAATTTTGAAATCTTTTCTTTTGTCAAGTTTTAGTGTATTACCGCCAACATAGAACGGCTTCTTGTGATGCTTTGCAGCTATAGCGTAAAGTCTTGTGCCGATTTTGTTTACAATGCCTTCTTTTCTCATCGCATCTGTACCGACAACGACCGCGTCAATGTCTGGCATGAAATATCCAACAGCAGAATCGACTATCAAAGTGACCGGAATGCGTGCGCGTGCAAGTTCTTTTGCTGTTTTTACGCCCTGCTCTAGCGGGTCTGTTTCAGTTGCGATAACCTGTATTTTCTTGCCTTTTCTTTTGAGCTGTCTGATTACAGCAAGCGCCTCGCCAGAGTGGCAGTGCGTAAGAATCGTGTATCTTTTCTTTTTGAACACTTTCAAACCGTTTGCAGCAATTTGTTTGTTAACGTTTTCCAGTTTTTCCAAAAGTTCATCGATGCTTTCTAGACTTTTCTCTTTGCGTATGATTTCCAAACAATTGTGCAAAACAACTGCAGTCGGCCTTGTTTTTTCAAGTTCTCTGGCCGCTCGTCTGAATTCTTTTCCAAATCCTTTCTTTTTGCAGAGTCTGCGCAGGAACTTTAGTGAATAAATGGCGATTTCTTTTGCACCCTGTATTTCAACTGATTTTATTTTTCGAACAGCTTTTGGCAAACTTGTTCTTCTCCACATAAAACAAAATTTGTTTTTCTAGCACTTAATTTTTAAAAATACCTTTTTAGATTTTGCTTTTTTCGTGTTCGATGACCTTTAGTGAGAACCTAAGCGCCTCTTTTGAAAGGTATGTATTAAAATATCTGTCAGTTATGATATGCAAGATTCCGGATATTGCGCCCCTGTACCCATTCTTGAAAACTCCAATCAGGCCAGCTGACATAGGGTCGTGGTATAATTTTCTATGCCCGTATCCAAGCTCTTTCACAGGCCCATCGATATATGCATGTGTTTCTTCGCAAGGGGTTCCGACTATGAACTCGGATATTTTTTTATGTATGTTTCTGTCGGGCATGCTCTTCAAAACTATGGAGTTGTCCAAGCTGTAATTATTTTTTATGACAACGCTTGGTGGTTGTTTTGGCATCTGCTGAAACATTTAAATAAGGATAAGTTTAGTTGTGGATTATGAAAAAGTCGACAAAGAAGAACGACAAATTCGAGAAAAAAAGGAAAGCTCTGGTCGAACGATTAGAGGATTATGGATACATCAAAAATCCGAAAATAAAAAAAGCGATGCTGAAAATACGACGCGACGATTTCGTCCTGCCTGAACATAGGGGAAGCGCTTATGACGACTCGCCGTTGCCTATACCAGCTGATGCAACCATTTCAGCTCCGCACATGCATGCTATTTTTCTTTCTGCAGCCGACTTTAAACCCGGAAATAAAGTTTTAGAAATCGGAGCTGGCTCTGGTATATTGCTTGCCTATATGAGAGAGATTGTCGGCCCGAAAGGCGAAGTCATAGGCGTAGAAATTACGCCCGAAGTCTATCGTTTTGCAAAGAACAATTTGGAAAAGGCTGGATATGATAAAAAAGTGCAGCTCATCCTCGGTGACGGTTCTAAAGGCATGGATAAAAAGAAGTTCGACAAGATAATCATCAGCGCGACTTGTCCTGAAGTTCCAAAGCCGTTAATCAAACAGCTGAAAGCTGGCGGGATGATAATCGCGCCTGTTGGCGAACAATATAGCCACCAAGAGCTGGTCTGCGTTCAAAAAACAAAACAGGGAAAACTTGTTATGAAAAATCTGGGCGGCGTTGTGTTCGTTCCACTGCGCGGAGAATATGGCTGGAAATAATTATTTTAGTTCGTCAAGATTACCATTCAACACAACAGGATTTACGGCCTTTACCTCCTCATAAAACGCACTGAGCCTTTCATGTGTTGGTATGGGGTTCAGCAAGAATATTTTCTTGTTAAGGAAAAACGCTACTATTATTTCCGCGAATGTATTACCACCGATATAATCTTCTATCCCTCTTTTTTCCTTGTTCACAACAAGTATAGCTTCGCTTTTTTTTATTTTATCAAAATGGTCACGCATATAGATCGGCTTAATTTTCAAGTAATCATTCTTCTCTGATTTGAATTCGTCAACATCTTCGGCGTTTCTAAGCGAGAATTCTATTATAGACTTAGGTATCAATACCTCGTGGCCTCTTCTTTTCAATTCTTCTTTAACTTTTAGAATTTCATCACATAGGCTCAAACTTCCGCAAATCGTTATCTTCATGACATCACGTAAAGTGGGGTCGGAGGGATTTGAACCCCCATCGACAGGTTTCTTCTTATCATATTTGGAATCAACGCTCCAAATTCAACAAACCTGGAGCCTGCTGTCCTGCCAGGTTGAAC
>CAZSGV010000004.1:0-1032 GCA_964606565.1 uncultured archaeon | reverse complement strand
CAATCAGCAACACAAGCAGTAATATCCAATTCTTTCTCTCGCCGCGTGATTCAAAAAGCCAGATTAAAAATGCAAACCATACGCCAAAAAACACAATAAGCGGAAAATTGCTCAAGACAAAGGTGAACAAATTATAGCCTTCGATCCAGAACGCATATTCTGATGCTGCAAAGGAAGACGCCAAAAAAAGCACAGACCAAATCAAAAGCATACGCGAGCGCTTTTTGTTTTTTTCGAAAAAAATTGTGAAAAGCATAAGCAGTATGGACATTGTGCCAGCGAGAAGAGAATAAACTAGAACAATATTTATGAGAGTCATTTGGAATCAGTCCTTTTCAAGGATTTTAACTTCAGTTCCTTTGACAAGTTTTTCGAATCTGTATGCGTCCTTCTCGTTGCCAACTATGCTTCCTATATGCATCGGTATTGCAACCTTTGGCTTTATTTTATTCACAGCCTCTGCTGCTTCTTCTGCAGTCATAACATACGTGCCGCTAACTGGAAGCATCGCAACATCGATATTTTTGACATTCTCTTCCAACCCAGGTATGAGGTCTGTATCACCTGCATGGTATATGCGCACGTTGTTCATTGTTATAATAAAACCGACTTTGTTGTCCTTTTCCGGGTGGTAAGGCACGCTAGGCAAACGGAACTTGTTGACGTTGTAAGCAGGCACGGCTTCCACTTTCACGCCATCTATGGAATATGATTTGCCCGGAACGACCAGCAAGAACTGTGCATTTATTGTTCTGAGTTTGTCCTGAGCAGCAGCAATCGTCACGATTACAGTGTTCTCTTTCAAAACTTTCCTAACGTCTTCGATATTGCAGTGGTCGTAATGCTCATGCGTTATAAGGATTATATCTGCGGGCGCAGCAGCCTTTATCTGGAACGGATCGATATAAACGACTTTACCGTTTGTCAGACGAAACGCCGAATGTCCAAGCCAGCTTATTTTCACGCCACTGTATTCGAACATCAAACCATCTAAATTTTAATAGGATTATAACAAATAAAAGTGATAAAAAT
>CAZSGV010000003.1:28986-30981 GCA_964606565.1 uncultured archaeon | reverse complement strand
ATATACACCATACATATTATTTGGTGTGCTGGTATTCCATGACGCGTAACCGGAAGAAGCACAATTCATCATGAGAAACTTTAAACTTGCACCAGCATCATCACTATCAAGGACCGAAAGCATGGCCGTGACATTATTAGGTGAAAAGTTATAGAACAGGGTATCCTTGAATAAGATGTACCGATCGGCAACGGCATGCGCATCAATGTGCATTGCTGAGCACGTATTCGTCTCGCAATAACTTTCGACCGTGCAACCCTCAAACCTGAAATACTTCGGGGCATAACCAATAGCACCCGTCCATAGAATTACAAACCCTGCCGTTCGGACTGTCTCACTTGCAGATCCGATACGACAATTAACAATTAAAAGTATATTATTTTATTGATTCGTATGTCAAGAAGCTTCGATGTGCTAGGCTCGAAAGAGAAAGCCGTAGCTATAGTTGAGATCCATGACGAAGAAAAAGACCGGGAAAAGGAAATCGCAGAAGAAATAATGAAAAAACAGAAAAGCGTTAAATCTGTTCTGAAAAAAGAGTCTATGCGCGAGGGTGACTATAGGACACGCAAATACAAACTCATTGCCGGCGACAAAAACACAGAAGTCCTGCACAAGGAATATGGATACGCGCTGAAGCTTGACCCGCAGAAAGCATATTTCTCTGTTCGTGAGAGTACAGAAAGGCAGCATATAGCCAGACAAGTAGAAGCGCGCGAATTTGTGATGGTTATGTTTGCTGGTGTGGGACCATATGCGATCGCGATTGCCAAATCCCAACCGGACATTGAAAAAATAATAGCAGTTGAGATAAATCCAGATGCTGTTGAATACATGAAACACAACATAAGGATAAACAAATTGTCGCACAAAATCATTCCTGTGCTCGGTGATGTACGCACAGCTTGCAAAAAATGGTATGGAAAATGTGATAGGGTAGTGATGCCGCTTCCGCTGGGTGCAGAGGACTTCTTGAACATTGCTGTAAAGTGTGCGAAGCCTGGCGGCACAATCCATTTTTACAGTTGGGGTAGTAAGGGCTCGTTGTACGATTCTGCTGAAAGGGCGATTGACGAAAGTTTAAAAAAGTTTAACAGGGAATATAAAATCACTGGTAGACGCATTGTGCTTCCATACGCGCCCGGTCGTTATAAGGTCTGCGTGGAATTCAAAGTATTGTGAGCTGAGAAAATGCATGAGATGGTGAATGAGGAAAACACAGAGGTTATGCTTGCTACGAAGTGTACAAAAGTAGGCGATCATCTGTATGTTAAGCTGGACTCGAAAATAGTTGTTGCCCCAATAGATGAGAACGAAAAAAGAAATTTACAAGTTGTCTTTTCGATGGGCGGCAGCGGCACAAGACTCAGACACATAACAGAAGACAGATACTCCAAGCATGTTATACAGGTCGAGGGCAAACCAATAAGCAAGCATATTTTTGATTTGTGGTTGAACAACGGGTTCAAGAATTTTTGTTTTCTTATAGATGACAGTCATCGCGGCGAGAGTATAACAGAATATTACAAAAACGGAGAACAGCTAGGAGCTGAAATAAAATATTCTGTTGAGCATATGAAGCTTGCATCTGGTGGTGCAATAAGGAAGGCTATTGAGGACGGCATAATAACAAATTCTTTCATAAGCCATTATCCTGATGATATAATAATCAATTATCCTAACTTTGCGGACGATGTTGCAAAAGTGTTTATAGCAGCAATGCGGGCCGGCTACCATTGTGTTGTCGTCTGCGTTCCTGGCAAGCTGTATCCATATGGCGTTGTCGAGGATGTTGACGGCAAAGTTGTTGATTTTATTGAAAAGCCGTTCATAGAAAAGGATTCTAACACAGGCGTTCTTGCTCTAAGCGCTGACACTTTTCCGCTATTCACGCAACTCGACGCCAACAAGCCAATAAAGATAGAGAGGACTGTGTTGAAAGAGCTGGCAGAAAACGGCAAAATATTCAAAGTGCTTCTGCCAACAGAATATTGG
>CAZSGV010000003.1:16884-28976 GCA_964606565.1 uncultured archaeon | reverse complement strand
AACTTTGCAGAGGATTTTGTTAAAGTGTTCCTAGCCGCTGTTCGTGCAGGATACCAATGCATTATTTTATGCGTACCTGGGAAGTTATACCCGTATGGTGTAGTTGTTGACAAAGACGGAAAAGTGGCCGATTTTGTTGAGAAGCCTTTCATAGAGAACGACACGAATACGGGGATATTCGGAATGAGTGAAGATACCTTCCACTTAATCAAACAACTTGAACCTGATAAATCTTTGAAAATAGAAAGAACTGTTCTGAAGCAGATTGCGCAAAGCGGAAAAATGTTTAAAGTACTTTTACCAACAGAATATTGGATTCCTGTAAATGATGAAATGAACCTGAACAAATTGATTGAAATTACAGGAGAAAGATAAGATTCCAAGCGGGGGTCCGATAGTCTGGTCAATTCGGCTGGGTTCAGGTCCCAGTGGGTTAGTCCCTACGTGGGTTCAAATCCCACCTCCCGCACTGCTTTTAAACTTCTGCCCTTAATTGACTCTTATGGAAATTGAGATTGTCGACAAGAATGACGAAGTCACAGGAAAAAAAGAAAAGGATTTTGTACACAAAGACGGTGATTGGCACAGAGTAGCGCATGTTTGGGTGTTTAATTCCAAAGGAGAAGTTCTATGCCACAAACGAGCGGGCTGTAAAAAATTGTTTCCTAGTTTGTGGGACGTGATAGTTGGCGGACATACAGATGTCGGCGAGTCGTACAGACAAGCAGCAATAAGAGAAGTCGCAGAGGAGATTGGGGTTGATATTGCTAGTGAACGGCTGATTGAAATTGGAAAATGGAATGGTATTGCTAACATGTCAGAACCTAATAACAGGGAGTTCATCAAGATTTTTGCTGTGAAGCATGACGGAGCCGTAGGGTCATTGAAACCGAAAGAGGATGAGATATCTGAATTGAAATTTATTAGCCTCTCAAAACTAAAAGAAATATCCAAAAGCGAAGAGGAAAAAAAGAAATTTGTGTCCTTTGTTTATTTTGATGAGGTTGTCGAACGTCTTGAAAATTTCATAAACCCTAAAAACAAATAATCTTCTATGCTTGACGTATATTTGTGGTCTGTAGTCGCGTTCTTTGCAATTCTTGCTGTGCTGATTTATCGAGACAGGAAGAAGATAGAGTTTCACAACTATGTATTAGCAATGCGGAAAACGAAACGCGGCAGGCATTTTATATACCGTGTTGCAGACGCATCTCCTAGATTTTGGAAAGCTTTGTCAACTGTTGCTGTGATTGCGGCGTTTGGCCTCATGGCATATGGCCTCTATATAATATTGCTGTCAACACAGCTGATTTTTGCTGAAATAATCACTGTGCCTGCTTTACAACTCATACTCCCTGTGCCACAGGCCCAGCCTGTAAGCGGCTTTGGCTTTATCGGAGTGCCATTCTGGTTCTGGATATTGATAGTGCCGTTTGTATTGTTCCCGCACGAATTCGCGCATGGCATCATCGCCCGCGTGAACAAAGTCAGAATAAAGAGTGTGGGACTGATTCAGCTTTTAATATTCTCAGGTGCTTTTGTAGAGCCTGATGAGAACCAAATCAAAAAATCCAATCTTATGAGCAAGCTTAGAATATTCAGCGTCGGCTCGATTGCAAACATAACTATAGCTTTAGTTTTCATAATTTTGACAAAGTATCTGCTTTGGCCATCCTTTGTACCCACTGGCGTAGTCATAACGGAAGTAATGGGAGGCAGCGGCGCGGAAGCGGCTGGGCTCAGACCAGGTATGGTACTGCAAGAAATGGGCGGGAACGAGGTAAACGTGGATTATTATGCTTTCTCAGCGACTTATGGGTATCTCCTTTTCAAAGGTTATAATATGACAAGTGAAAACATATGGACGTTTTCTACAAGATTAGAAGTTGGTTCTGTTATCAGCGAATTCGAACCTGGACAAACAATAAATGTGCGTGCTAACGATGTTGCGTACGGCTTGACTCTTAGCGGACGTCCTGAGAACTCTTCATTGCCTTATATGGGTATTATGGCATCTGCTAACAGTAACAACGAGTTTATGTTCGAGTTCATGTTTCCTTTGATATGGTGGCTGACCACGCTTAGTTACTTTATTGCTATATTCAATTTGCTGCCGATTTATCCGCTTGATGGCGGTCTGATGGTCGAAGCTGTTGCTGAAAAGTTTAGTAGGCGTCATGCAAAAAGAATTGTCAAGGCGATCACCATAGCTGTGCTGCTTATATTGATATTCAACTTTTTAGGCCCGACTATAATCGCTAACTTGTTTTAGCTAGAACTTCTGTTTTTCTTATTTCGAATACCTTGACAGGGTATATTTTTCTTGCTTCTCTCAGAGCATTATGCTTTATACTGTCCGAAATTATTCCTCTTATGAAGTCTTCCAGTGTTGCATGCTCGACTTCCCTTTTGACTGTTTCGCGCATAGCATTGCGAACATTGCCTTTTATGCTGCTTTTAACTCGGCCCCTTATAATTGCCAAGCCCTTTACACGAATATTCACGCCGTCCTTTGTGACAAGATTCTGTATAGTGTCAACACGCCTCGAACGCCTGAGAACCAGCCTTGATACATAGTCGTTCAAGCACTCAGACCCGTTGAATTCTGTGAGCGCGTTGCTGTTGTCAACGGATATGATTTTGAACTTGAATTTCATGTAGTATTTTTTAAAATCGTTTATCAGGGTCATCAGGCTAACGTTGATTTTTCTACCAATCAGCAAATCTGGGTCTGCAGTGGACGTCTGCCCTATTTCCACCCTTCCAAACATTTTCGGGGCTAATATAGTATACCATTTTTTGCCCTTACTTTTCTTCGCCAACATTATCACCTGATTTACTTAATTTATTTTCTACTGCTTTAATAAATGCTTCCTTCTTCTTAGCATCAATCAGTGCGCCAGCAGCAAATTTGTGACCGCCCGCATAACCGTCCACACTTTGTGCTGCCTCGACTATAATATCTCTTAGGTTAAAGTTTAAATCTCTTGATATCCGAGCTGAAATTTTCAAATTGCCGTTTCCGGCATCGGCAAATCCTATCAACGGTTTTGAGGAATCCACTATACCCGAGCTAAGGGCGATTGATGATAATGTACCTATTATTGTGTCAGGTATCTTTTTCCCGCCGTCTATGACTGTCACCGTTTCTCGCACTTCAAAATTTCCATTGCGCAACCAGTTCAGCCCGTTGCTTATAATTTTCCTATAATTTTCTAATATTTTCCACGAGTCTCGTATTGCGCTAAGGTCGGCCAAACAAAGCCTTATTGCAACATCAAACCTGCCAGTCCGGCCACAAGCATTCAACAGAGTCGCAAATTCGCGCGCATCTTGCAACTCGTCTGGTCGTCCAATCAGATTATAAACCTCGCCAAATATGTCTTCCGCATCTTCATGCCCGTTTTTCAGCCGCTCAAGAATTATCGCACTTGCCAACTTTTTCTGTTCTTCAAGTGTCAAATCTTTTAGCTTGCGCCACTGCTCGCCATCTTTGAGTTCTATTCCAAGCTCGGACAAAAACTGAACAGCATTCGACTCAGAGCCAGTGATGCCTGGTATGATTGCATCTGAAGAATATTCAAGCGACTTGAAAATAGGCCTTGCGTTTCTTCCGTATAGCCTCAATCCCTTTTCAATAGATATCTTTCCTAGCATCTCAGCCTCTTCCAGAATTTTCCTGCCAAGCCCTCGGAGCTCCCACTTTTCATCCATTGTGTCGCCTATTGCGCCAACAACCGCAAGGTCTATCAAATCCGTATTCTTGATATTAAGTGATTTTGCGAATAGGTAACATACCATTGACGCGGATATTTCCTCTTCGCCGAGAACAAGCGGGTTTATATGCAACAGGTTCATATGCTCTTTTCGCACAGGGTCGTGATGGTCTAAAATCAAGACCTGCGTTCGATCGAGCACGTCCTTTAGTATCTCAATTTGTCCGCTGCCCAAATCAGAGAGAACTAAAAAATCAGATTCGTTAATGTCAAACCTCTGCACATCTTCTTCAGTAAGCTGTTTCAATATATGCAGCTCAAAATTCGCGCCCTCTCGTGTGAGTGCTTTTGTCATTATCGCAGCTGAGCTAAGCCCGTCAGCGTCATAATGCGAAATGACCTTTACGTTCTTTTCTCTAATCAGTGCTTTAGCAATCTTTGCGATCTGTTCTATCTCTTCGAAAAACAAACTATCACTTTCTCCTATTATAATATCTTACAATGTAAATGTTGATGTAATTATAAAAATCGAAAGGGGTCGTGGTTCCGATGGAGCTCATATGAATGAATGACAAATTTACTTTTGCACAATAAGCCTTGCCTGTTCGTATGAATATTTCCATTTCTTTGGCAGTTGTCCTTTCCGCACGTAGTACTTCCCAAGTCTTCTTATCTTCGATTCGAGGTTTTGCAGGCCTTTTTTCGAGTGTTTGTCCGGCTTGTTCCTCTCGAGATGCCCATGTAAAAGTACTGCTTTTTTCAGCAAACTCATCATATCTTCTGGCAGCTCTGGATAAACTTTGTTTTCCTTCATTATCTGGCTTATTGTTTTCCCTGTGGCAGCTTTCACATCAGGCATGCCGTATTTGTCCCGCAAGACCAATCCTATATTTGCAGACGTCTTTCTTTCGTTTGCCATTTTGACAACAAGCTCTTCGATTTCTTTCTTCTTAAGTTTCGTCCATTTTCTTGCTTTTCTTACAACTGGCTTTTTGCTACCGTGCTTTCCTTTTTTCCTCGAATAAATCCTTGCCATTCAATCACTCTTCACTCTTACTGAAAATTTCTTTTCCAAGCCAAACAAACACAAGCGAAACGCTCGACAAAAAGGCGATAAGACCGCCAAACATCGAAATTATTGCCGGTATCCCTTTTGGCGTCAGCGCAGTCAGACCTACACCGCCAGAAAAGACAAGCGCTCCAAAAATCACACCTGCCATCGAGTAGTTTTCAAGAGTTTCATGTTTATTGCTTCCTTTTAGCTTTTTTCTTACGTTCAGCATATCTCGCTCTCCCCTCGATTTCCCCTATCTTTTTTATTACTTCATCCGCTTCCTTATATTCTTTCCTGTAACCGATTAGAATATTTCTCCAGCAAAGCTTTAATATGTTGTAGTGCGCGGCTCTTATGGCATCATGCAACAGCTTCAAATCAACGCCTTTGTCTTCCACACGCTTTGAATATCCGCCAAGACCAAAATCGATAAAATATATCTTTCCGCTGCCGTCCTGTAGAATCATGTTTGATGTAGTGAAATCACCGTGTATTATGTTTGATTTGTGCAGCCGGCCTATGGCGCTGCCTATTTTTTCGCAGACTTTTCCTACTTCGGTCCTGCCAGCGTGACCTAGAAATTCTTTAATCCGCTCGCCTGGAATAAATTCCATAATTATTTTGTAGCCTGCTTTGTCCATATGTAAAATTTGTGGTGTGTTCACTCCAACCGAACGTGCATCTGTCAAGAGTTTTGTTTCCTGGCTTGTTCTTTCTTTGCGCAGCTTTTCGTCTATCTGCTTTATCCGATAGTTTTTCTCTATACGCTCTTTCACAAGCACGTGCTGACCTTCCCAATCATCCAAATAGATTATTGCCTCTGCGCCTCGTTGAATTATTTCTTTATCCATAAAATCAATTTAGAAATATCTTTTAAATACAACTATTATTCTTTGGCGAATTTTTATGAATAAAATAATCCAAAAAAATCTTTTTAAATCAACTAAAAACAAAATTAATACTAACGTAAAACTATTGTAAACTAAAGTAAAGAAAATAAAAACGGAGGAAAAAAACATGAAATGGACAGATCCGTATGTTCTAGGCGGACTGGGAGCCGTACTTGTTGGATTGTTAGTGTACTTCTTCTTCCCTGCGTACACATTCACAATGTATGGCTTGCCAATGACAACAGTGCTTCTGATGCTTGTTGGCCTAGTTCTACTCTACATGGGAATGAAAAAATAACCTGTGAAATTGAAGAATTTAAGAGGGGGCAGCCCTTCTTAGGACCCCCAGAATTTTTATAATTTTAATTATTTTTAAAATCAATTTTCCAAAGGTTGTTGTATGTGGGGATACGCTTACATAAACTGCGACAAATGTGGCCGGAGATTAAAAATAAGGCTCGGCCAACGTACGCGTAGATGCCCATACTGCGGAAAACAAGTAAAAACTGCTGGGAAAATAAAAGAAAGAGTTTAACGCCGTGCAGCGGTTGAATTTATTTAAGAAGCTTCGACCAACCCGTTTTCTGTGATTTTGAAAACGCACTCGGCTTCTGGCAAGTTTGCTGCGTCCATCAGCTTGCAGACTCGTGTGCCTGCCCGACCCCTTCTGAGATATAAACGATAAGTCGCTTGATGCGCAAGCACGTGTCCGCCTACGGGCTTGGTCGGGTCACCGAAAAGCATGGCTGGATTTGACATGACCTGATTTGTTATGTATACTGCTAGATTGTGCCCGTCTGCCAAGCGCTGCAGTGTGTGCAAGTGCTTGTTCAGTTTTTGCTGCCTTCGGGCTAGTTCTCCGCGGCCGATGTAATCTGCACGAAAATGCGAGGTAATGCTGTCAATAATTATTAGTCCTATGTTCTTTTCTTCAATCATCTCGCTTGCCTTCTCGATAAGAAAAATTTGATGCTCGCTGTTGAATGCACGTGCCACAAAAATATTTTTGAGCGTCTTGTCTGGGTCTATCCCCACGGCCCTTGCTATGCTGGCAATTCTGTTCGGAGAAAACGTATTTTCAGTATCAATGAACAGGCATTTCTTCCCAAGGCCACCCTTATCTTTTGGGAGCTGTACGTTAACTGCAAGCTGGAATGCAAGCTGGGATTTTCCACTCGCGAACTGGCCGTAAGCTTCTGTGATTGCCTGCGTTTCAACTCCGCCTCCAAGAAGTTTGTTAAAGCTCTCCACACTCGTTGTAATCTTAGCGGCTGCAAGTTTTCTTTTCATAATTTTGTCAGCGCTCTCAAAACCGATATCAAGCATCTCACGCACAGAATTTATAATTTTTCTGGATTGCCCCTCACCGATCTCAGCTATGGTGGCCAGCTCAGCAGGTGAGGAAACAGCTATGGTCATAAGGTCTGTAAAGCCGACTTCTGTGAGTTTTTCAGAAATCTTCTTCCCAACGCCTGGGATTTCCTCAAGCTTAATCTTCTTTTTCGGCATGTTTAAATCAACCCAGTTTCATTTTCAAAAGACCTGCTAATTTTTCACTCTCTTCTGAGATATTTAAGTTTTGTATGCTGTCTGCAACCATCTCTATCCTGTCGAACTGCTTATTTTTCTTTACTCGTCCGTGAATTATGTATTCTTTACCAACCAGACTTCCGCTGACCAATTTATATCTCTCATCTAAGTCTAATTTGTTTAATTCACTCGCTGTTGTGGTTGTAAAGCGCTCTGCAACATCCCGGAACGCAACTGCACGCAAAGCCCCTGTCCCGTCGTCTGCAATAAATGATATTACCATAGCAGGATCTGCTTGAACTTCGCCGTGATCCTTACATTCGAATTTTCCATCTTTCATTTCTTCCGCTTTGCCCCCACACTCTGGACATGTGTTGAAAAGGAATTTGCCGCGAATGACATCGATTATTGTCGCGCGGATTTCAAAATATCCTGATGATAAGTTCTTAATCGGGACCCGGTCTTTCCTTGAGCCGAGAAAGGCCTTTGAGAGCTCTTCGACTGTCGGAAATTCTATGTCCGCGCCCGCAGCCTCGTCGCTTACATTAAAAACACGGCCGTATTTGCCAAGTGAGAGTTCTATGTCGCCGTAAATGTTCTCGTGCGTGAAAGCCCCGCTGACCTGCACAACATCGCCGAGCTTTATCAGCTCATCTTCAACCATTTCTACTTGGTCGTTCCACAGCGGCAGTCGCACAAATCCTGTGTTGTCGCCCACAAAAAGATTGACAACGCGACCATCGCTGCCATTGCTTTTCTTGAAGTTCACAATATTCGAAATTTTGAATATCCGACCAGCTGCGCTCACATTGCGCATGCCAGTAAGTATGTTCCTAAGCTCAAGCTTTCTTTTTTCATTGTTCAACAAGTTCACACCCAGCTCTTTCGCGACCAGGTGAGCAGCGCCTTCTAGGCTCACAAGGTCCGAGAGCTCGCTTTGTTTTTTCTTTATCTTCTCCATCAGTTCTTCTTTCCCAAGCTTTGCCTGCGTCTCGATTTTGCTGAGAATGTCATCAAGAGGAACCATACAATTATATGTAGAGTTAAAAATTAAAGAGTTTTTAATTACCGGGATTATTGGAATTTTCGTTGTGCCAAGCGTACGTCCTCTACAAGAACTGTCTTTCTGCCTGCGTGCTTTGCAAGTGCTGCTGCTTCTTCAGCGATTTTGAAAATTTTGTCTTCCATGACTTTTGATAGCTCTTCTGCTGCGCCATAGGAAACGCGTTTAGCGCCCGCTCGCTTTAGGATTCGCTCGAATGGTAACACTGGGAATTCCATAGTTAATCTTTCTCAAGCCTGAATAAAAATTTTACCAAACGACTTTGAAAAGCTTTATCTCTGGGTTTTGGAAAACAGGCTCGAAATGCTCCAAGCCAACACCATTAAAGAAGAACATACGGGTGAATAGCGAGTCGCGCGTTAACGGGTCCATGAAAAATGCCATCTGATAGCTAGGATCCACCCAGACCATACCGTCCACTGTGCCTTCGGTCCCATAATCCTCTTCGACTATTTGCCCGTTTTCAAAATATATTATTTTTCTAACAACTGCATTGCGCACACCCTGACTTGGGAGGTTCAACAAAGGTATCCATTTCTCATCTTGGTAAGCAAGTAGTATGGCTCCGTCACTGTAGGTAATAACACCCTGATCTGGGTCGTAGTCTGTCATTTGGACTTGAGCATAGTTTCTTCCGCTGCCTGTACCGAAATAACTCAGCCAATAATATTTTTGAATCAAATCACTACTTGCGATAACATACATTTCGGGAATCGGCCCGCACGCGTCTGCTGGAATCCGGTCTCCGAATAGTTCTTTAACTTCTGTGCACTGCTCCGGTGTTAGTTCTTTGTATTTTTCCAGAATCGAGATTGCTTCTGCTTCATCACTTATTGAAAATACCCGTCCCATATCTTGGATACGCACGTTATGGTCGTATGGCACACATCCGCCTATGCCTGGTCCACAATGCGCGCCGTCTGCCATTACTCTGTGCCCAGTATAGCCTGCGATTAGATGACCAGGGTCCCACCATGTAACTATAAGCGCTTTCGGATCAGTGTTCTCATTAATCCAATCTAGCATGTCGTACCGGTTGCCACTTATACCCATGTCACTTGCGACGTATCCAGTGCTTATAGCAGTAGAAATAAACATCAAAACTAGTATGCCCACAAGCCCGAAGTACGTTGCCTTTAATAATCTTTGTTCGAAATATTTCGGGATGTTGCCAATAGCATATCCAGCTGCGACAGCAATCGCACTTGAGAATAATAGTGAGAATCGTACGCCATAAGTTATGAACAGAAAAGTCACAGACGCCCATAAAAAGAGAAATACTTCTGGAGGATTGATTTTCTCTCTTTTGTAAAGTTTGTAAAGTACGAGCGGTAGAATGAAAAGTGTAAATATTACTGGTCCTAATCCAACGCGGTTCACAATTGCTCTGAATCCGTCTTTGGTGAATATGTTTATTTGTTGGAGCTCAGCAACAGATATGTTCACCAGAAGAAGTTTTCCCTGAGTGAAGGACATGCCCAAACCGGATGTGGCAATTATGTTTCCCAAATTAAAGAAATGGCCAATTATGTTAGTAACAACAATTATTATCAGCAATGGGACTATGAGTTTTTTTCCTCGTTTTAGTTCAGTAAAATCGATCTTGAAATTACGCTGATGTAACATTTGTTCGACTACCAGAAAAATTAAAAGACCTGGTATAAAGGCTGTGAAAAAAAGCAGTATTATCCAACCATACCACCAAACAAAAACAAATGCTAAGTTGACAGCTATTGCGAACACATAATACGGTATAGATTTAATTGACATTTTCCTTTTTATCGCAATCAATATAGAATAAACTGAAAGGAATGAAAAGAATACAACAGCCATATCAGTATCGCAATAACCGGCCATTGAAACTCCTATGAGCGCGGGCGTCAGCACTCCAAAAATAGCTGTGCAAAGTCCGCCCCATTTATTCGACAACGAGCGACCGAGAAGGAACGCAGGTATCACAGCAAGGGCTGCCAGCACCGGCGTGGACCATTTTGCGATTTCTGTGAGCGTCATGCCAAAAATCGGCCCGAATATCTTATAGGAGATAGCCAATGCATACGCCCATCCCTGAAAAGTCTCGTATGGTCTGCCAGGAGGAAAATGGCTTAATTCATCCCACTCTGGCAACTTCATGTTGTTTTCCACTATCTCTTTTGCATGCCTGAAAAACCACCATGGATCGGGATCAAGGACGGTTGGCGAGTCAAGCGTGCCTGATCGGACATAAATCGCAAGATACATTATTGCCAAAAGAGAAACTATCACAACTACGTTGCCGGCCAAATTTCCGGATTTAAAAAAATCTAAACGTGGTAGCTTCATTTTTTTAGTTCTTTCAGGCGCAACAGCAGGAGTGGATATTTCTTGCTCTACAATTTTTTCGGTTCCTTGAACTTTTTCATCGTTTTCGGAATTCATTGGCTACACTTTATAACTATTAAATAAGTAAAGTTATTAAAATTAACCGCATAGATAAAATTAATTACATTATTTAAATTGATGATTATGAGGATTTTAATCACGCATGAGCTGTTTCCGCCAGATGTTGTTGGCGGTGGAGAGAAGCTTGTATTGAGACTTGCCAATCATCTGATTGCGCAGGGACATTCTGTAAAAATTGTGACCAGCGGTGACCCGAAAATAAAAAGCTATGAAGGCGTAGAAACCATTCGAGTACCAGCAAATAGGTATTTGATGAATGTGCTGGCATTGCCGACAATTTTAAAACATGCTCAAGATGTGGACATAATACAAACAAGCAGTGGGAATATGGCGCTGCCTTCATACATAGCTGCCAAATTGCTCAAAAAACCGATTTGCTGTTGGGTTCATCACATATTCGGGATATATTGGAGAGACATAAGAGGCCCTATAGCCGGCCGCTTTTTCGAAATTGGAGAGCATTTTATCTTAACCAAAAAATTCGATTCCTATGTTTTCCAAAATGCGTCTTCTAAAAGGATTGGCACTAAAATTGGCATACCAGCACAAAAAATAAGGATGATAACGCCCGGAGCAGACTACAAAAAATTTGCGCTGAAGAAAAAAGTCAAGCGTGGGCGAAATGTGCTCTTTGTTGGCAATTTTTCAATGGACGAGGCAACGATAAAAACAAAAGGTGTCAAATATTTGATTGAGGCTGCGGAAATTCTCCCAGACATCGAATTCGTTCTTGTTGGAAACTTCAAGGAAAAGCTCGAGCATCCTGAAAATGTGAAAATACTTGGAACTGTGAGCTCCAAAAAACTTGTAGAGCTTTACAACAAAGCTGGCGTATTGGTATGCAATTCGCTTAACGAAGGCTTCAGTCTTGTTTTACTAGAAGCTATGTCTTCTGGGTGCGCAATTGTTTCAACAGTAGATATCGGGCAGGTTGGTAAAAAAGTTAGGCCTAAAGACCCTGAGCTTCTTGCAAGAGCAATAAAATCCTACATAGATAACCCGAAGACAGCAAGAGCGCACGGCAAAAAGAACGAACGCATTGCAAAAAAATACACTTGGGATAATTTTTACACCGCGTTCGAGCGACTGTATAAGGATTTAAATAAACATCGGAATAAGTGATAATAAAGTGGTTATATGGACTGGAAAAACAGGAACGTATTGATAACTGGCGTTACTGGTTTTGTCGGCACTTGGCTTGCAAAAGATTTGGTGGAAAGAGGCGCAAATGTTGTTGGATTCGTGCGTGACGAAATTCCGAACATGCCACTGAGGACAATGGGTGTTTATGACAAACTATTTGCTGCCCCAAAGGGCGATCTTGTAGATTACAAAAGCGTGAAAAGGGTTTTTAGCGAATATGAAATTGACACGTGTTTCCATCTTGCTGCCCAGCC
>CAZSGV010000003.1:13777-16784 GCA_964606565.1 uncultured archaeon | reverse complement strand
ACCAACCTTAAGCCAGATGTACAAGGTACGAAAAAGCCTGATGCTGAGATAGATGAGCAGTACTTGTCAAGCGAAAAAGCAGAGCGAGTGCTTGGATGGCAGCCTCAGTTCAATTTAGAGGCCGGGCTCAAAGAAACAATAAAATGGTATGAAGATTATTTCTCAAAAATAGGTTAACCCGAATTTTCAATTCCGAGCTGCTTTTGTAGTTCGCCCTTTTCCCATAAATTGTTGAGCTCTTGCATGTCTTTAATGGTGTTCATTGTTTTCCAGAAACCGTCGTGTTTGAACGCCTGCACTTTTCCTTCAGCTGCCAGCGCTGCAAAAGCATCAGTCTCGTCCATGCCGGGCTTTATGTAATCTATAACTTCTTTGTTCAATACAATATATCCGCCGCTTATCCAGTGCTCTAGAATCGGCTTTTCCTTGAACTCTTTCACTGTGCCAGTCTCGTCCATTTCGACTATTCCAAAGTTTGAAGTAAGCTTAACAGAAGTCAGCGTAACCATCTTCCCATTCTTTTCATGTAGTTTTATTACATCATTTATGTTTACATTGCACAAGTCGTCTCCATAAGCCAGCAAAAATTTGTCCCCGTTTATCATGTCTTTTGCCAATCTTATCCTTTCACCCTTTTCCGTCCCTATTCCTGTATCTAAAAACGTTATGTTCCAATCAGGCTCTATGTTCGCTGATTCGACAAAGTATTCTTTAATCATATCGCCTTTGAATCCAAGCAGCAATATGAAATCCTTATGGCCGTGTTTGGAATAAAGCTTCATAATATGCCAAAGAATTGGTCTGTTTCCAACATGTAGCAAAGGTTTTGGCAGCTCTTCTGTCTCAGGGTACATTCGTGTACCTCCGCCTCCACACAATATAACAACTTGCATACGAATCTCTTAATATCTGTTTTATAGAAAGATATAAATCTTTTTAACGTTTTTAAGAGCGGTTATCTTTTTAAATTTAAGCCATAAAATTTGTTTAAAGGTCTAACAGAAAGTTATGATATGGGGTTGTAAAATGGTAATTAAAAGTTCTAAGCGCAAGAATCGACCACTTGTTTCTGTTATTGTCCCGTTTAGGAACAATGTTAACCAAGTTCAAGAATGCGTAGACTCTTTGAAAAAACAGCAGTACAAAAACATAGAAATGATTTTGGTAAGCGATGTTGTGAAGTGGAAGGACAAAGACAGGCGGGTCAAGGCTGTGCATGACCCGAAGTTCCAAGGTGTTGGGGAGAAGCGCAATGCTGGCGTGAAAAGGTCAAAAGGCGATATATATTTTTTCCTTGATTCTGACTGCACTGTCAAAGCAGATACTATAACCAAGCTTGTACAGATGTTTAACAAGATTGAAACTGATGCAATATCTGGCAAAACGCTTGCGCCGAAAGAAGGCAACCTACTTGGCATAGCTACAGGTCTTGAGTACGAAGATCGTTTCAACCGGATGGGCGAGAATTTTGTGGACATAGCAGCAACCACGTGTTTGGCAGTCCGCAAAGATGCTTTCAAAGCAATCGGTGGTTTCAAAGATTATAGTTTAAAAGAAGCAACCGGCGAAGATTGGGACCTCTCAAAAAAATTTACAGCTGCGAGTTATAAAATTTTTCACACGAACAAAGTCCAAGTCCACCATAACCATGCATCAGATACGCTTAAGAAGTGGTTCAGACGTCGTGTGCAACACTCCGGATATAGAGTTGTGCACCGTAAAAGGCATAATCAGTTATTCGAACAATATTTCAGCTTAAGGATGTTTATAGACACAACGTTTTTAATGTGTGTGCCAGTTGTGTTGAGAATGTACAAGAAAAGCAAAAGACCGGAAATATTCGCACTTCCATTGTACGCAATGCTTAGAAATATTGCATGGTTTGTTGGAATGACTAGTAAGCTTATGGGTTTTTGAGACCATGGATAATTTATGAATGTTTGGGGTAGTTGCCATTGGCTGAAAAAGAGATGACATTTGAAATTAAGAGACCGGAAATAGCAATACTGCTCTTGTTCTTAACACTAATTTTTGTCATGGAGCTACAAGTTACATTTAACACGCCTATCTCTTTTGGCGACGAGGCTTTTCACACAAGAATGGCCCAATGGATTGCACAAAACGTAGAGTATCCTGTATGGGTGCCGTTCACCCAAACGCTGATTTCGAAAGCCAGCTTTGAAAGACAACCTTTTTGGAATCTGCTCGAAGCTGGGTTCTTCTATGTGCTGGGATTTAACGAAGGTATTGTAAAGTTTCTAGTCCCAATGATAGCGATGCTGACCGGTATTGCAGTTTATTTGTTTGCCAATAAATTCTACAACTGGCGTGTCGGATTTATAGCGGCTGTAATACTTGTAACCGCTCCGTCGTTTGTCACATATTCTGTTCTTTTCTACACAGACGCCTTAATAACATTCTTTTTGGTTATGTTTCTATACATGTTCTCACTCTCTGTAAAAACTGGCAGACGGCTTCACATGATGACAGCTGGAGTGTTCGGCGCATTATCATTTATGACCAAACTAACTGGATATTTGGTTTACGCATTCGTTGCACTCATTTTTCTTTACTATTTCATTAAGGAAAAGAAGTTTTTCTCTTTGATCAAAAAATACTCTCCAATGTTTTTGATGATGCTCTTGATACCTAGCACTTTTTTCATTCGCAACTACCGATATTACAACACTCCTATATGTTATAGACTACCGTTTATTTCGAGCATAACTGATAAATTCATCGACTATGATGGTTGTATAGAAGACAGTTTTGAACCTCAATATGAATATGAGGGGCGGACTGAGGATGTCAGCACCGAAGCAAGCGTTTTTAGAATGGGGCTCCTGACTTATTTGGAATTTGCTTATGGAAACATATGGTTTGTGGTATTTTCATTCTTCGCAGGCTTATTTATAATTTTCAGTAAAATTGATAAGATAAATACGATATTGCTAGCGATGATGTTGCTTTACATCCCATTGTTCTTTTCGACAACATGGCGTGCAGA
>CAZSGV010000003.1:8265-13677 GCA_964606565.1 uncultured archaeon | reverse complement strand
GCTTACAGTTGCCAGAGAAATGTTATACCAAATCTGCCTGATATGTCATTAAGCCAAGATATAGGTCATATTCTATCAACAGCTGAAAAACTGGGCATAACGCATATATTCGTCCAGAAATTCAGTCTAAGCAGCCAGGCTCTTTCAGAAAAATATCCCATTAACTATGTACAACTGTTGGAAGACAACCCAGCCCAATTTAAAAAGGTTTTTGAGAATGGCCCATCTCTGAGCCAGTGCGTACAACAGGGCGCGTGCGATGGAAATATAATTTATGAAATAATATACTGAATTAGATAAATTGGTGATTATATGATTATTTTACTATTTTCAATGCTTGTATCATTCGTGACTACATTTCTTATTGTGCCGTATTTCATGCAGTTTCTCCGCGCAGGCGGTATAGTGGGTATGGATTTGCATAAAAAAAATAAGCCAAAACTGCCGACTAGTGGGGGAACACCTGTTGCGCTCGGTGTGCTTGCCGGATTATTGGTCTATATAGGATTGACGACTTTTCTTGTCGGCGTCTCAGAAAATATAACAAACCTTTTAGCAGTCATTTCTAGCATCCTTATCGTGATGTTTGTAGGATTTTTAGACGACTTGAACGTTAGGGCCCGTGCCGTAATAACTAAAGAGGGACTGGATATAAGAATAGGGTTCCCGCAATGGGCAAAACCACTATTGACACTCCCTGCTGCTATACCTTTGATGGTTGTAAATGCTGGAGAAACTATGATGTCTATACCGATTATTGGCATGGTCGATTTCGGCCTATGGTACCCGCTTGTTTTAATACCGATAGGTGTTGTTGGTGCAAGCAATATGGTTAACTTGCTAGGTGGGTTTAACGGTTCGGAAAGCGGCATGGGAATGGTTTATCTTCTTGGCCTAGGCGCTTTTGCTTTTATGAATGGCAATATGGTCGCTGTGATATTTTTAACGTCGTTCGCGGCTGTTACCGGCTTTATAAAATACAATTGGTATCCGGCAAAATTCCTACCAGGGGATAGTTTGACTTATTTGCTTGGTGCAATCGTGGCGTCTGGGGTCATCGTAGGTAATATGGAAAAAGTCGGTATAATTGTAATGATACCTTTCATAATCGAATTCTTCTTAAAGCTGAGATCGAAATTCGGAGCGAGTTGCCTTGGAAAGTTACGCTCTGATGGAAAGCTCGATCCTCCTTATGGAAAGAAAATCTATTCGTGGACCCATTTGATTATGAATATTAGAAAATTTACTGAAAAACAAGTGACAATGATCCTGATTCTAATACAAATTGTATTTACTATAATTGCGTTTTTATGAATAATTTAATGTAAATAGACTCGATATACACTTGAACAAAATAAGAATTTAAATATAGGCATTGAACTAAATTTTCATATGAAGGGTTCTAAAAGACGTGGCAAACGTGCGTTGGTATCTCTCGTTATTCTTAACTATAATGGCAAAGCCGATACTTTAGAATTTCTGAAATCCATTAAAAAGACCGATTACCCGAACTACGAGATAATCGTTGTTGATAACGCGTCTACCGATGGTTCTGTAGCAGCAATCAGAAAAAAATTCCCTAAGGTAAAAATAGTCCAAAACAAAGAAAACTTGGGGTTCTCTGCAGGAATGAACCCTGGGATTAGAAAAAGTAAGGGAAAGTATGTTGTCATAATGGACAATGATAGGTATGTATTTCAAAAGGAATGGCTGTTGCACTTGGTAGACGCGGCCGAATCAGATAAAAAAATCGGTATGGTCATACCTATGCTCCTATATTATCGTACAAATACTATACAACTTGTCGGACAGGTTGCACCTCTTTCAGCTAAAATAACTTCTGCAACTTATCTTTTGGGTCTTGAAGAAGAAGACAAAGGCCAGTTTTCTACGGTTTTTGACATAGTCGCCGGCAATGGTTTGATTAAAAAAGAAGTTCTAAAAAAGATAGGCTTGTTTGATGAAAAGATGCGTCGTTATTTCGACGAAACTGACCTTTGTTATCGTGCGAGAACAGCCGGATACAGAATTGTCGCTCAGCCAAAATCTAAAATGTGGCACAAGGGTTCTGCCACAATAAATGCAAGATCTTATTTTTCGATCTATGAAAATTATAAAAATAAAATTAGATATATTTTGAAAAATTATGGGCCTTTTACTAAGCCCCTAGCCATTGGTTTTAACTTTTTCTACTATATTTATTTGATAATGTTCTTTGCGCTGACTAATAGGCCCCGACTGAGCAAAGCCATGATAGACGGAGTTGTATGGAATTTAAAAAATTGGAAGGACTATGTTTGATTTATTTTAACTTTTGTCTCTTTCCCAAAGGAATGTGCTTGTCCTCATCAGCGAGAGGAACGTTCCCGCGTCTGACCAGAACCCATCCAGCTTTATTGCCTTCATGCGTTTGTTCTTTATATAAAAATTATTGACATCTGTAATCTCTAATTCTCCTCTATCACTAGGTTTCAATGTTCTTATGAAATCGTACACATCTGAAGGGTATATGTAAAGCCCAGTGGTAGCATAATTAGATTTTGGGTTCTTTGGTTTTTCCTCTACTTCAATTACATTGCCTTTATCGTCCAAAGTTGCAACACCAAACCGATGAGCATCGGCAACTTCCTTTAGAAATATCGCAGCATTCCCATCTTCTTTCAACAACTCTTTATCAATCTTAACATTCTCAAAAACATTATCACCAAGTATGACAACTATCTTTTCACCTTTTGCGAAATCCTCGGCAAGTAACAACGCGTGCGCTATTCCAATTGCTTTATCCTGTATTTTGTATGTAAAATCAACGCCGAATTTTTCTCCACTTCCCAATAATTGCATAAAATGGCCAACTGATTCTCCGCCAGTAACAATGAGTATGTCCTTTATGCCGCTTTTTATCAGGGTCTCCAAAGGATAGTATATCATCGGTTTTTTGAAAACTGGAAGTAAGTGCTTATTAGTCACAAGCGTACATGGATGCAATCTCGACCCTGTACCACCCGCTAGAATGACTCCACGCATTAAATTCACCTCAATTTATTTTTAACAGTAACCTTAAAATACTTAATTAAAATAGTCTTTATTGACTGTTGATTAAGCAGAAACGTGATCTAAATGAGTGAAAAAATAAGAAAAGACATCCATAAACATTTGGAAAATTTTTATAAAAACAAAGAAAAGCAGCCATTCGTACCAGGAAAAACGAGAGTACAGTACGCTGGTGCTATCTTTGATGAAAAAGAAGTTATATCGATGATGGACACGATATTGGATGGTTGGTTCGGATTAGGGAATAAGGCAAGAGAATTCGAATCTGCTTTTTCCGAATATCTAGGTGTTTCAAAGACAGTCCTCACAAACTCTGGTTCTTCTGCAAACTTGCTTGCAATAACGGCTCTGACTTCTGATGAACTCGATGGCCATCTAAAAAAAGGCGACGAAGTGATAACACCTGCTGTGACATTCCCGACCACTCTTAATCCCATAATCCAAAATAATCTTAAGCCAGTCTTTTTGGATGTCCAGTTAGGCAGTTATAACATAACACCAGATGATTTGAGTGATGCCATAAGCGATAGGACAAAACTGATATTTTTGCCTCATGCGTTTGGAGTCCCTAATGAGATGGATAAGATCATGCGATTTGCGAATGAGCACAACATATACGTAGTCGAAGACAATTGCGATGCTCTTGGGTCAACGTATAATGGTAAAAAAACTGGGTCTTTTGGGATACTTTCCACATGCTCTTTTTATCCGGCTCATCATATGACAATGGGCGAGGGTGGCGCTGTTTCCATAAAATCTGGCAATATGCCCCTTTACAGAATTGTGAAATCTCTCAGAGACTGGGGCAGGGCATGTTATTGTGAACATGACAAGATGAGCCCAGATGGAGCGTGTGGCAAAAGATTCGAGTTCGAAGTTGATGGTACACCATACGACCATAGATACATGTATTCGCATATAGGGTATAATCTCAAGCCGTTAGAACTCCAAGCCGCAATGGGCGTGGAACAACTTAAAAAATTGCCGTTTTTTGTCAAGAGGAGAAAAGAGAACTTCAAAATCCTATATAATGATTTTAAAAGGTATGAAGACTATTTTATCTTGCCTCATGCGCCCGTTAAAGCGGACCCTTCTTGGTTTTGTTTTCCTCTTACACTACGTGATAATACACCGTTCAAAAGAAAAGACATTATATCCTTCTTAGAAAAAAACAAAATACAGACACGGTTGTTTTTTGCTGGCAATATCATCAAACAACTCGCATATAAAAATATAGAACGTAGAGTGGTTGGTAAATTAGACAATTCAGACAAAATTATGAAAGACTCGTTTTTCATCGGAGTTTATCCTGGTATTGACAGCGAAAGAATGGGGTATATAATTGATAAGATTGAAGAATTTATGAGAAAATGTGGAAAGTAGGAATCAGAAATGAAATCAATACTGATAACTGGAGGGCTGGGGTTTGTCGGCAGCAATTTAGCTGAAGATTTGATTAAAGAGGGCTATAACCTTATCCTACTATCAAGAAGCAAACGCAAAATACAAAATATTGCCGAGTTTGCAGATAAGGTTCAACTAGAATACGGAGATGTTACTGATTTTAAATGGTTGGAAGAAGTAATACTGAAGCACAAACCGGATGTTATATTTCACTTAGCTGGCCAGCTGACCACGTATGAGTCTTTTGAAAAACCGCTTTATGACAACGATGTAAACTCCAAATCCACAATTGTCCTGTTGGAAAGCATCAGAAAGCTAGATAAACCGTGTAGATTTATATTGGGTAGCACCTTCTGGGTCGTAGGGAGACCAAAGGAGCTTCCAATAAATGAAAAAACACCCCCAAACCCGCTAAATATTTATGCAGCAAATAGATTGGCTAGTGAAAATTATTGTAAAATCTACAATAAGGTTTACGACATGGATACAGTCATTATGAGGCTGCCGAATACGTTCGGAATCAAGGAGCAACATAATAACCCTAAAAAAGCAGCTCTGAATTATTTGATCCATAAAGGTTACAAAGGTAAAGATATAACAATCTACGATAAAGGAAAATTCTTTAGAGACTATGTTTATGTTTCAGACATTGTCTCTGCTGCAAAAATTATTATGAAAAAAGGTAAAGCTGGGGAAGTTTATTTTGTTGGTAGTGGTGTAAAAACGTGGTTTTATAAAATTGGTGAATGGATTGAAGAGTTAACTGATGGAAAGGTTGTTTATATAGAATCTCCTGACTATCACAAACGGATTAATGTCGGGGATATTGTTATAGATAACAGTAAAATTAAAGGCCTTGGATGGAATTGGAAAGTCTCTGTAAAAGAAGGTATAGAAAAAGTTTTGGAATACTATAGAAAAATTGGCGCTTAAATAGATTTAATATGAAATGAACAA
>CAZSGV010000003.1:0-8255 GCA_964606565.1 uncultured archaeon | reverse complement strand
GAACAATATTTGGGTGGTAAGATGGAAAAAACTTTAGTTACTGGCGGTGCCGGATTCATAGGAAGCGGATTTGTAATTAGGATGCTTGAAAAATATCCAGAAATAGAGATTGTAGTTTTAGATAAACTCACTTATGCGGGGAATCTAAACAATTTGAAAGATGTGAAAAAAAATCCTAAATTTTCGTTCGTCAAAGGAGATATTTGTGACAAAGATGTGGTTGAAAAACTGGTCAAAGATTGTGGTAGAGTTGTTAATTTTGCTGCCGAATCTCATGTTGATAGATCTATAGAAGACGCTAGTGCCTTTATCAGAAGCAATTTCTTTGGAGTATTTCAACTATTAGAAGCTTGTAGAAAGTTTGAAGTAGAAAAATTCATGCAGATATCAACAGATGAAGTTTATGGGAGTATAGCTGATGGGTCTTTTAAAGAAACAAGCATGCTAACTCCTTCAAACCCCTATGCTGCCAGTAAAGCTGCTGCGGACATGTTAGTAAATTCTTATTTTATTACATATGGGTTACCGGTTCTTATCACAAGAAGCACGAACAATTATGGCCCAAGGCAACACATAGAAAAATTAATCCCAAAAATAATCACAAATGCTATACAGAACAAAAAACTTCCTGTTTATGGTGATGGAAAAAACGTAAGAGACTGGATTCACGTATTTGACAACTGTGATGGTATAGATTTTGTGTTGAATAAAGGGAAGTTTGGAGAAACTTATAACATAGGTGGCGGCAACGAAAGAACAAATATTAAAATTGTGAATCTCATATTAGAAGAATTAAATAAACCAAAAGAACTTATAAAGTTTGTAAAAGATAGGCCTGGGCATGACAGAAGATATTCATTGGATTGCACGAAGGCCGAGAAGTTGGGGTGGTCCCCGAAAATGAAGCTTGAAACGGGCGTCGAAGAGACCGTTAAGTGGTATAAAGGAAATGAGTGGTGGTGGAAAACAGCATGAAAGAAGACATCTTGAAAAATATCAGAGAAGAAGTCAAAGGTAAAACAATACTTGTCACTGGCGGTACAGGGAGTTTTGGACATCAGATAACATCCTCTTTTCTGGAACTTGAGCCGAAAGAGGTAATACTTTTTAGCAATGATGAGAAGCAACAATACGATATGACAGTAGAATACGACAAAAATAAAATTTTGAAATTTGTTCTTGGAGACGTTAGAGACTATATGCGTGTATTAGATGTGACAAAAGGCGTTGATATAGTATACCATGCTGCTGCATTGAAGCATGTGCCTATGTGTGAAAACCATCCGTTCGATGCTGTGCAGACAAACATTGTAGGAGCCGCAAATGTCAAAATGGCAAGCATACGGAACAATGTAAAAAAGGTTATTGCTATAAGCACAGACAAAGCTGTAAAGCCTGTGAATGTTATGGGCATGACAAAAGCTGTGCAAGAAAGAATAGTGTTGTCGAATTACGTTAAAAACAATGATACTAAGTTTGTCTGCGTTAGATATGGGAACGTTGTCGGCAGCAGAGGCAGTGTAATTCCTTTCTTTTGGAGCAGAATAATGAAAAAGTTGCCTCTAACGATAACCGATCCCAGAATGACTAGATTTTTGTTAACCCTTCCAGAAGCAATCGGATTGGTCTTCAAGGCTACATGTGAAACAAAGGATAGTGAAATATATGTTAAAAAGATGCCAGCCTGCCTGATAACTGATCTAGTTAAAGTAATGGGAAAAGAGCTTGGAGGGAACGAAAACTATCCAACTGAGGTAATTGGAATAAGACCTGGGGAAAAAATACACGAGACTCTTGTGTCTGAGGAAGAGATGAATAGGGTCATAGAAACTGAAGATAATTACATAATATACCCGCATGGGAAACTGAATGAACCTAAAATTTTGAATAAAGTAGATGAGTATACTTCTTTTAACACTAGACGCATGGACAAAAATGAAATAAAGAGCCTCTTAGACAAAACTGGATGGCTCTCCACATCACCTAAACCAATTTAACATGCTGTTTGATGATTATGAAAATTTTGTTAACTGGAAGTAGTGGCAAACTTGGTAGAGAACTAGTTAAAATATTCCCAAATTCTTTAACCCCGAAAAGAGAAGAGCTAGATATAACGAAAAGGGGGTCCGTTTTTGAATATATAAAAAATAATCTGCCTGACGTCATAATCCATATGGCTGCTTTCACAGACGTCAGACGTTCTGAAACTGAGCGAGAGTTGGCATGGAAAACGAATGTTCTTGGCACAGAAAATTTGGTTGACGCGTGTTTAGAGCATAAACCAAATGTTTATTTCATTTATATGAGCACTGCTTGTGTGTTTTATGGTGACATGGGGATGTATACAGAAAAAGATGTGCCAGCACCTAAAAATTATTATTCTCTTACAAAACTTGTTGGTGAGTTTGTGACTAAAAAGTTGCCGAATCATCTAATTATTAGAACAAATTTTGTTGCAAACGATAAATGGCGTCATCCTAAAGCATTTACAGACAGGTATGGAACATACTTATTCGCAGAAGATGTTGCAAGAGGGGTAAAAGAAGTATTGAATGAAAAATTGACCGGAATCGTTCATATAGTGGGGGATAAAAAATTCAGCCTCTTCGAATTAGCAAAGTTAACTACGCCCTATATACAGCCGATTACGCTCAAAGAATATTCTGGACCGCCTCTGACAGTGGATATGACACTAGATACAATAAAATGGAAAAAATATAAGATAAGTGAAAAGAAGAGAGGATGAAAAATGAATGAGCAGGAACTCAGAGAGCAGGTACAAAGCTTGATTAAACAATATTATGAAATGGCGCCTGAAAAAAAATTCATCCCAGGAAAAACAAAAATACAATATTCTGGACCTATCTTTGATGAAAATGAAGTAAATGCAGTAATAGATAGCTTATTGGAGGGTTGGCTCGCTGAAGGCAAAAAGACAATCGAGTTCGAGAACAAGTTTGCAGAATATGTCGGCACTAAAGACTGTATCACTACCAATTCGGGCTCTTCTGCCTTGCTTTTGTCTTTTGCTGCATTGATGAACGAAAATCTAAAGAATCCCTTAAAGCAAGGCGATGAAGTAATCACACCTTCGCTTGCCTTTCCGACAGACCTCAATGCCATAATCTTAAACGGGCTTGTTCCTGTGCTCGTAGATGTAGACGAAACATATAACATCGATCCTAAACTCATAGAAAGTGCAATCACCGAGAAGAGTAAGGCAATTTTAATAGTGCATTATCTTGGAAATCCTTGTAACATGGACAAAATTATGGAAATTGTTAAAAAATATAATCTTTATCTTGTAGAGGATTGCTGCGATGCGCACGGCACTTTATACAAAGGAAAGAAAGTAGGAAGCTTTGGAGAGATGGGTTGCTTTTCTTTTTATCCTGCACATGCTATCACGACAGGTGAAGGCGGAGCGATTACAACAAACAATCTACAGTATGGTCCTATATTGAGGTCTCTGAAGTCGTGTGGAAGGGTTTGCTCATGCAGAGTGTGCTCAGTCGTGCTCGACCCTGATTACAAGTGCCCGCTCAGGTTAGCATCCGAAATAGAGGGATTCGAGGGCTTTGACACGAGGTCTTTGTTCACAACCATTGGATACAAGATGAAATTCATAGATTTGCAGGGTGCTTTCGGCATAGAACAACTCAAGAAACTACCATCATTTATCGAGAAGAGGGCTGAGAACTTTAATTACATAATCAAAGCTCTTAAAAAATGGGAAAGCTTTCTAATATTGCCGAAAACAATAGCAGATTCAGTTCCAGACTGGTTCGCATTGCCATTAACCATTAGAAAAACCGCTCCATTTACAAGGAAAGATTTGACGGACTGGTTGGAGAAGCACAACATCGAGACAAGACTTCTCCTTGGTGGCAATATGATAAAGCACCCAGCATATAAAAATGTCAAATATAGAACAACAGGACTTAAGAATACAGAGTTCTTTCATAATAATTCTTTCTACATCGGCTGTTGGCCCGGCATAACAAAAGAGATGCTTGAATATATGATTCAAGTCTTTGATGAATTTTTCAAAAATCTTTCACTTTATCAGAGAGAACGTTAACGTCCTTAACTATTTCCTACCAAGAAATGTCCAAAAACTAATTGGGGCCAGTTCATTGGCCTTGTTACTGTTGATCAAACTTAAAATTTCTTTGTCAGAAAGTTTTGCATGCTTTTTTTCTTTTGATCTCTTTTCCATAATCTTTTTCCATTGTTTTAAAGCTTGGAAAAAAGCTATAACATCAAGGAGTCTCTTACTTCTATAAGAACTTATAAAAGCTGACCTTAGAAAGACTATTGGCAAAGATGCAAAGTGGTTCAAAAGAATTCTTGAATCATAAAAATTCGACCACGTGAAAATAAAGCGAGTTTTCAACTCCTGTAGCTGAAGCGTTTGCTTTGTGAAAGCTTTTAATACTGATGCCCGATGTTTGTGGTAAGCTATTGCCCTTGGTTCGTATATCACAACCCATCCTCTCCTGTATGCTTTATATGCAAGATCTGGTTCTTCTCCATAGAAAGGAGAGTAGATATTGTCAAATCCACCAAGCTTCAGAAACCTTTTTCTATCAAACATCGCAGAACAGCCAGGCGCATAAAATGTTAAACGCGGCTCTTTGAATTTGTTTGTATCAATCTCACCCAGACCTGGATGTGTTTGGACTATTGTACCTAAAACGAACTTGCACCCGATAAATTCGGTTTGTATGGTTTTTTTATCCCATTTGAGTATTTTTGGTGCAACAGCAAAAGTGTCTGGATTTTTAAAATGTTTTAGCATATGTTTGAGGGAGTCTTTTTTGAGCATTATATCATTACTAATAAAAACCAGTATATCGCCTTTAGCTCTCTTTGCCCCTATATTATTTACCTTTACGAATCCCTTGTTCTCCTTTAATTCTATCACTTTCACCTTTGGAAACTTCGATTTTATAAAGCGAACGCTATCGTCTGTGCTCCGGTCGTCTACAACGATTATTTCATGCTTCTTTTTAATATGTTTAGCTGCAACGATAACAGAAGGTAAGCATTTTTTCAGCAAATCCTTGCCATTCCAATTAGCTATAACTATACTCATTTTCATAGGTACACCTTGATGTATCAACTTTAATATTTTAAGCTTTAAAATAAGTCTTAAAATATTAAAAATGAAAGGTATGTCAATAGGCTACTATGGAGTTTCATTGGTTAAAAATAGTGATTAAAAATGAAAATGTTGTTCATTGTCGCAACAGATACTACAAAAAAGATACAGATGTATTATCCGCCGCTTGGTATCGGCTATATGATAAGCGCATTGAGAGAGAAGTTCGGTAAGGATGCTATAGAATTTAGGGTAATTAACTCAGAGCTTGAGAAAAACATACTCGAATTCAAGCCTGATATTGTCGGAATAAGCTCTGTGACTATGAATTACAATATCGCAAAAGAGCATGCGAAAACAACAAAAAGGCATTCTATTCCTGTATTGATTGGCGGGTATCATATATCAGATGTTCCTAGTTCAATAACGGAAGATATGGACATAGCAGTCATAGGTGAAGGTGAAACAACTATATGTGAATTAGTCGATGTGTTTATGCGAAAGGGGTTTTTTGATGTTGAAGAGTTGAAAAACATAGATGGGATAATATACAGAGGCTCTGGAAAAATTAAGGCTACCAAGAGGCGAGAACTGATTAAACCCCTAGACGACATCCCGCTCCCAGCAAGAGACGTTCTAGAAATGCAAAATTACAGTTATATGTTTACAAGCAGAGGATGTCCATATAATTGCGTGTTCTGCTCTTCCACGCGCTTCTGGAGCAATGTCCGTCTATTTTCTGCAGAATACGTTTTCAATGAAATAAAATACCTTATTGAAAATTATGGTGCAAAGCACATACACTTCTACGACGATCTTTTCACAATAAATAAAAAAAGAATTAAAGATATAATCAAACTTCTTGAAGAAAATGGTTATTTGGGAAAAGTACAGTTTTCCGGTCATGGAAGAGCGAACCTGATAGATGAAAAGATGGCGAAGTTGTTAAAAAAGATTGGATTTAAAGCAGTCCCAATAGGGTTTGAATCTAGCAACAAAGAAACGTTGAAGTATCTAAAAGGCGGCAGTGTCACTGTTGAAGATAATCAAAGAGCCGTGCGTCTTATCAAAAAATATGGAATGCGTGTGCACGGTAGCTTCATAATCGGTGCACCAAAAGAAACAAGAAGCCAGATAATGGAGACATTTGAGTTTATCAAGAATAACGATTTTGACGAGATTTTCGTAAATCTGTTAACGCCTCTTCCAGGCACGCCCTTGTGGGAGTACGCAAAATCAAGAGGGTTGGTCAGCGACGATATGGATTGGGATAAATTGAAATTTAAATTTGCAGATGACTATAAAAGTTCTATAATCGTGTCAGAAGTTCTTTCAAGAGAAGAACTGAAAGAGCTCTTTAGTATGTTTTTGAGAGAACAAAGAAAAAAGAAGATTTACCGTTTAATCAAAAGTGGGATTCGGCATCCGTTAGAAATTCCGAAATTTTTAAAAGAGGAAGTATCAAGATCCTTAAAAGTGAGAAAAAAATGAAAAAAGAAAACCTACAGAAGATTTGGAAAAGCGCAAAGCGTCTTGAAGAGAAGACTGAAGCTAGAAGATTTGAATACGTAGCCAGCCAAGTAAAAGGTGAAAAGGTCTTGGATGTAGGCAGTTTGGATGCGAGAATTCTCAAGTTCCTTAAGAAAGAAGTTGATTACACTTCTGTTGACACACGAGAGGATTTCAACAAGCGCCTAAGAAAAATCGGTATCAAAGTTATTACGATGGACGTTTGTAAGAAGAAACTTCCCTTTTCAAGCAATACGTTTGACACTGTTATAATGGGGGAGATAATAGAACACTTGGAAAATCCCATATTTGCGCTGAAAGAGATAAAAAGGGTTTTAAAGGTGGGTGGAGCATTAGTTGGCACCACTCCAAACATTTCCAATATACAAAATCTCATTTACTCGGTAATTTTCAAACCAGATAAACGCCATTTCAGAACGCCGAGCCACATATATGCTTTTGGAGACGAAGAGTTGGGCAACCTGCTTAGGATAGTTGGATTTAAAAACATACAAGTCAACAGGATATGCTCAAGATTGCCTGGTGTACAGTTAAACCTGCCAGACAGAGGACTTTTTAAGATTTTCTCTCCATATTATCTCTTTGTATGCAAAAAGGGCGTTTAAAATGAAAAAGAAGATTGTTACAGTTTTTTTTGATTTGGAATGGAGAAAAAGGTTCGACCTAGAAAGGGCTGTGCAAAAAATATCTAAAATGTTAGATGAAAATGATGTAAAAGCTGTTTTCAACACATGTGGTACAGTTGTCGAAAAGTTCCCAAACCTAATAAAAGAATTACACAACAAGGGGCACGAAATAGCGTCACATGGGTATGCTCATGAAAATTTTGTACAACTAGAACAAATGGGACGATTAGACAATATTCTAGAAAAAACAGAAAAGTTAATAGAAAACGTCACTGGTGAAAGACCTGTTGGTATAAGATCTCCTTGGTTTTTTTCTGATAGAAGAGTTCACTCCATTATAGAAAAAAGAGGTTACAAGTGGGCAAGTGACTACAACGTTTTTCGCACAGAGATATTGAAAAAACCTTTGGTTAATGTCAGTTTTAAAACAATGAGATATGTATTTTTTACTCTGTTATCAAAGTCGCGCAAGAAAGAACCGTTTAAAAAAGGAAATATGCTAGAAATTACACTGCTATCGTCTCAAGACGGCGAGCTATTTGGACTAGTCAATCCAACTCAAGAGACCCCAGAGGCGTGGCTAGATTTTGCATATCAAACTCTCAAAACCCAGTTCGACAAATCAGGAAAAGTTTTTAATCTAAATTTCCATCCGTGGTTGGTTGGAACATCTAACAGAGTCTCGGTACTGGAAAAAACACTGGATTACATAAACCAAAAAAAATCAGAATTTATTTTGGCAAAGGAGTTGGTTAATTACTATGCCTAAATTAATATCAATCATCGTCATAACTTACAATGACAAAGATAACACACTCAAACTATTGGAGTCTTTGAAGAAAACAGATTATCCTAATTATGAAACAATAGTGTCGGATAACGGCTCTACATATGTGACCGCGGAAGATATCAAAAAAATGTTCCAAAATGTCAAGATAGGTAAAATCAGAAAAAATCTTGGACAAAAGAACGGAGGAAAGCAATGAGTGAAATCC
>CAZSGV010000002.1:27811-34121 GCA_964606565.1 uncultured archaeon | reverse complement strand
CTATAAGAATAGATCGTAATATAACTGGACATCCTAACACCAAAAAACTTGGTAAGACAGAAAGCAGAGTGCTTATTTCTAAATCTATTTTAATAATAAGAAAATTGCAAAATAAATTATAAACTAAGAATTAGTTTTTATTTCTTTTACTAACCGAATAATCATAAAACCTCGGCTCAATTCCCAGCTCGTGCATCTCCTGTATCACCACGCAAATATTATGGCTAGGACTTTTAGCAACAATTCATCTAATCTTGTATTCTATCCATCAATATTTCACAATTATCACACGAATTTACAGAGCAGACAGCAATAAGCTTTTCAAGACTCCAACCACTTAAATTTCCCTTGCTTGCTATTATCTCTTCAGACTCATAAGAAACAGACGCAATATTTCCAACATTCTCTGTTACAACCAAATTCGGATTATCTGATAATGGCGAGCCTTCGGTATCCGTTTGCCAGACTTTGCACGCAATTTCAACATTTCTCGCTTCTGCGTATCCAAAATTATATAAAGAAACTGTAAAAACAAACTCTTCGGAATTGTAATAATTTTCACCCCAACTATAAACAACCGCGTCTAATAATCCGACTTCTTCTTCAACAGGACACAATTCTATAGAATCGGCTACTTGACCATCTTGACATTGATATTTTATGACTGTTTCTGCTGGTGCTTTAACAAGATAAACCAAAACAACAACAACCGATAGAAGAACTATTATAATATCCTTGTTGTCAAGCTTCATAATTTATTTTCCGTGCTGTGTCTTATTAAACCTAACCACTTATTTCCTTCCGAATCTCAAATTCCTTGTGTACGGCTTCTGCAACTCTTCCTTCACTTTCTCTATCCATCCTTCGAGAATAATGACAGCTTCTGCAAGCGGCATTCCTTCGCCTTTCGTCCTTAGCTGCACCTGCATCTTCTTCGTTTTCTTGTCTATCCGCTTTGTAACAAAAAAGCCAAACTTCTGCTCGACTATGTCCGCTTCCTCTGCTTCCTTTTCTGCCATATCACACACCCAATAAAATAACAATTCATTTGAACTTAAATAATACTTTTTCAAAGCCGACGATCCTGTTGTTTTGCACATGCACGCCTTCTTTTTTGAGCAGCGCGATTTTATTTTTGATGTTTTTGCCAGTTGTCTTTCCGCCGAACCCACCAATATGGCCGCTGGTTTTGACAACGCGATGACAAGGCACTTTTGGAGCATAAGGATTGTTGCGACATGCGTTGCCGACTGCACGATATGCGCGTGTGTTCATTGCGCGTGCGATTTGCTTGTATGTTGTGACTTTGCCGCGTGGGATTTTTTTCATAAGATTCCAGACGCGTTCGTTGAATGTCTGCATGAAAATTCAACCTTTAAAATCCATGACAAGTTGGTCCACTAGTTTTCCTTTGTATTTGGCTCGTTTTTTCAGCCTTGCGACATGCTTGAACCCGAGCTTCTTGTACATTCTTATTGCAGGCTTGTTGACTGCGTACACATCAAGATAAATGACCTTTATGCCTTTGTCTTTTTTACCGATCTCCAAAAGCGTTTTCATCATAATCGTTGCCACACCCAACCTACGATAGTTTTTCTTCACACCTATTCCTAAGCCTGCAACATGCGACTGTCTCCACATACCCTTTCTTAGTTCTGCCATGCTTATGACCTCGCCTTCACATTCTGCCAAAAGCCCATGTTTCTTGTTTTTTCTGATATCCTTTAGAAGTCCTTTCAACCACTCTCTCTCTTCTTTCAAACTTCGCTTCTCGTTTATCTTTATCAGTGCGTCCTCATCAACCAAAGAGTTAACATATTCTTTCAACTGCCTAGCATCGGACATCATTGGCCTGCGAATTGTAATCGTACGACCGTCCTTTATTTTCACGCGCTTAGTCTTACAAAGCTTCAAACACATAAAACCACTTAAGAATTATTCATCAGTTTCTTCTATAAGTTTTTTCAGTTGCCTAGCCGATTCTATTTCCGGCAGCTCTTCCTCGAGCAGCACTGGCACACCATCGACCGATCTATGCTCGGTGCGCTTTGAAACGAAAAATGCGCTTGACGAAAAAATACCTGAGAGTTTTTTTACTATGACGGCTTCGTGTTTTATCTTTTTTGTATTAACGGACAAACCAGTTATAACTGAGAATCTTTCCTTTCCTATAATTTCAAACGGCGCGTGCTGCACTGGAGAGTTTTCGACTCCCATCCTGTTGAGTTCTTTGTTGACTGTCTTTTGCAGTTTGTTTGCTGGTTTTGTGTATGTCTGCTCGGCTGGCTGCGGCTTGTAGATGTTTCTGAGCTTTATTTTCAATGTGCGTTCGAGTTTTTTCAGTGTGCCTTCTGTCGGGTTCGTACGTTTGTTCTCGATCTCGTACAGCGCCTTTTTAGAAATGCCGACGAGGTTTGCAAGCTCGTCAAGCGTGAACTTGAGCTCGTAACGCTTTGTGCGGAGAGCGTCTGTGTCGATCTCGGTCGTGTGCCGACCTTTTGCTGATTTCGAGGCATATGCTTCCTCTTCGATTATGTTTTCGAACATCCTCAGTGTTACAACCGGCAGATCAAATCGCGAATATATCATGTCGTCTGCGAGCGAGCTCCGGTTGTTGCGCGCTGACACAACAAACGGATGCGCTGACAGGAAATAAGAAACTGTACGAAGGTTTTGCGCTTGGTTTGGGCTTAGGCCGTCTATGTTTATCAGAGATTTTATCAACACCAGGTTCTCGCGCTTGGCTGCAATGTCAAAACATCCGCGAGTAAGGAAAACTTCAAATTCCTTCTTCAACAAACTATTTACAAGACGATTCGTCAAAGCTGTACGATCAAGCATATGCATCTACTAACTATTGCTGAAAGATAAAGATATAAATAATGTGTTTGTGGGTATACGGACGAACTACAGGTGATCGAACGCCAAAAGAAAAAAGCGCGGGTGCTGTGATTTTTAGACGCGAGAACGGGAAGATTTTTTATCTTGTTCTGCATTACCATTTCAAGGGCGACTATTGGGATTTTCCTCGCGGCAAAGTTGAAGGCGAAGAAGAAGAAAAACAAACAGCTCAACGCGAGATAAAAGAAGAGACTGGATTGGATGTCAAACTCGTTGAAGGATTCCGCAAGACAACGAACTGGTTCTACAGATGGGAAGGACAAGACATTTTCAAAGAAGCAGTGTATTTTCTTGCTGAAACAACGCAAAAAGAAGTCAAAATCTCTCATGAGCATGTGGGATATCTGTGGCTCGAATATGAGGCTACGATGAAGACGTTGACGTACGATAACACGAAGGAGATATTAAAAGCTGCGCATAAGTTTTTAAAGGGTAAATAATTAATTAAAAAACACGGGCCATTAGCTCAGTTTGGTTAGAGTGCTGGTCTTATAAGGCCGCTGAGCGTTTAGTTTCATTGGCGTAGAAACCAGTGGTCGCCGGTTCAAATCCGGCATGGCCCATTTTTATTTTATCTCTTTTCCTTTCTGTTTTTAAACTTTTCGAAATGGTATGGGAAGTTAAAAGTCTTAACCCCAAATTCTAATTAATGGCAGATGTTGACAAAAGCGGTCTGTACGAAGAAGCTGCTACGCAGTTTGTAGAAAATATAAATAATCTTTATCGAATAGAGCAATTGGTATCTGCAAGAGCGACCCATGGAAACGCAGTTGTGGAATGGCCTCAAATAGAGGGGCCTCCCAAGAATGTGCTCATGTTTTGGGACGGAATAAACGTCGACCAAGCTTGCTTAGACCTTGGAAGCATTTTGAATATTTTATCTGATTCTTTGTGCCCGCGAATACGACGCGATGAAAATTATAGCGAGCTCGTGAGACTTCTTGGAAAATATAAGAAGCCTGCTAAATGGAGTTTGAGGCGGAAGCGCACAGATCCGGACAGCCTGTATGACTTGGACGCGCTCGCGGATATTGCGACAAACGTAGCTCCTTTAAGAAGCAAGCTGCGTCTGCTGTTGACCGGGTTGGAAAGAGTGGACAATGGTTTAGTAAGACTGGAAGGAACAGACCCAGAAGAAATCATTTCAGGCATTGTGCCGTTTGCAAAACCCACAGAAGATCTGTCGGAGTACATAAAAGATATCAAAGTCCTTATAGGCGACAGTGGCGAGACTCCATGGTATCAGTATAGAAGAAAGATGGTTGTGTTTAATGATGCCCTGAAAACATTCGGGATGAAGGAAGCTTTCCTATTGGGGGAAGATATGCTGGATACTTTCAAGAAAAGATACGAAGATGACAGCCATCTACATTTGACAGACTTGAACTATCTCAGAAGGCTATTGCACACAACAGAAGACCATATCGAAAAGTACAAAGAAAAAACGAAATCTCTAATTTGATTTTTTATTCTTGCCTGTTCTTATCTCTTCTTCTTTCGTTTGCGTTTCCTCTGCTTCCTTTTCTTTGTCTTTTTTCTACGCTTCCTTTTTTCTCCGTGCGCCATAAGATAGAATTAGTTTTGTTGAATAAAAAATCAATCTTTCAACTGTATGCTCATGTGTATGCCCTGTGGTACGTTCACGCGCATTATCTGCCTAAGTGCCCGCTGGTCTGCCTGCACATCAAGCACGCGCTTGTGTATCCGCATCTCCCATTTGTCGAACGATGTATTGCCGTGTCCGGTGCCGTCGCCGCACGGCGTTTTCATTGTTGTGACTTTAAGAGTTTTTGTAGGCAACGGTATAGGGCCACGATAATCAACACCAAACCTTTTAGCAATATCTCTAATCTCGTCACAAATTTCATTGAGATTCTTTGGGTCCTTGCCTGAAAGTTTTATCCTTGCTGTCTGCATTTTTATTCGCCTAACGGTTTTATTCACTCAACAATTTTAATTTTATTAACTTATCTGTATTTAAATTCTTTTCTTTTTCAAAATTCTAGAAGTATTTCAGAAAGAGAAATAAAAATCTTAATTAAAAACGTGTAAAAGAAAAAGTTGATGCGCAAAAGCTTGAGTGGAAGTTTTTTACTTCTCAGCTTTTACAACATCCAAGCAAACGCCTGCTGCTACTGTGGTTCCCATGTCACGGACTGCGAATCTTGCGAGTTCTGGGAATTCTGACTGCTTCTCAATCACGAACGGGTTTGTCGGGACCACGCGAATTCTTGCAGCATCTCCTGTCTTTATGAAATCAGGCTTTTCCTGCGTGACTTGGCCTGTTTTCGGATCTATCTTTGCGATTATCTCTTCTACTTTACACGCGACCGACGCTGTGTGGCAGTGGAACACCGGAGTATAGCCGACAGTGATCACTGTCGGGTGTTGCAACACGATTATCTGTGCTGTGAATTCTTTTGCAACTGTTGGCAGATTGTCTCCACGGCCTGCTACATCGCCGCGTCTGACATCGTTCTTGCTTATTCCACGGACGTTGAATCCGACATTGTCGCCTGGAATTGCCTGTCCGATCTGCTGGTGATGGACTTCTATTGTTTTGACTTCACCCTCCACACCGGTTGGCATAAATGTCAGCTTGTCGCCAACTTTCATCACGCCTGTTTCCACACGTCCCACTGGCACTGTGCCTACGCCTGTGATTGTGTAAACGTCTTGTATGGGAACGCGTAAAGGCTTGTCTGTTGGTTTTGCTGGCTCTTTTATAGTCTGGTCCAATGATTCCATCAGTGTCGGGCCTGTGTACCAAGGCATTTTATCAGATTTCTTGACTACATTGTCACCGACAAACCCGGAAATGGGTATCATCGGGATTTCGTCGACCTTGTATCCTATTCCTTTGAACAGTGTTATAACTTCGTCCTTTACTTCATTGAACCTTTTTTCGTCATAATTTGCCGCGTCCATCTTATTAAGGACTAACACAATCTGGTTTACGCCCAGCACTTTGAGCAGCCATGCATGCTCTTTTGTCTGCTCTTGTATGCCTTCTCCTGGTTTTGCAGATACTACGAATATCGCAGCGTCTGCCTGCGATGCACCTGTAATCATGTTCTTGACAAAGTCGCGATGGCCTGGCGCGTCTATGACTGTAAAGAACCATTTCTTGGTCTCGAACGGCCTGTGCATAATGTCAATTGTCAGACCTCGCTCTCGCTCTTCTTTTACAGTGTCAACTGCATAAGCGAATTCCCATGTTTCCTTTTTAAGCTCTTTTGCAGTCTCTTTGAGCTTTCTCATTTCTTCCTCGCGTATTGCACCTGAGTCGAATAACAATCTACCAAGTAGAGTAGACTTTCCACTGTCTACGTGCCCGGCTGTCATCAAGTTTATGTGTGGTTTTGCTGGCATTCTTACACCTCCAAATTTTCAGTTTTTCTTTTTTTTT
>CAZSGV010000002.1:6131-27711 GCA_964606565.1 uncultured archaeon | reverse complement strand
GTTATAACCCGTTATAACCGTCAATTGATACTATACTAATTATAACGAAATATTTAAATATGTTTTTAAAAATTTGGTGCTCATTCATTTGCACCTGCTGATGGTATTTGTTCGCTGAGGCCTTTCCGCACTCGGATTTGTTTGATTGTTTTGTCTCGCATGTCTTTTGGCAGCCTTTCGAACACAATCTCAATCATACTGTAAAACCCCCGACCGCTTGTTGCAGATTTCAGGGCTGCGTCAAAACCGAATATGTCTGACACTGGGATTTTTGCTTTAATCACAGCAGCACCGCCTTCTGTTTCTATATCCAGCATCTGCCCGCGCCTGTTCTCAACTCCGCGTGTTGCAGTTCCTATTAGCTCTTCTGGTACATCTATCCTGACTATTTGTTTTGGCTCAAGAAGCGTGATGTCCGCACGGATCATTGCTGCACGTATGGCTCCGCGCACAGCTGGTATGATCTGACCTGGACCTCGGTGCACTGGGTCTTCATGCAGGCTGGCATCCAAAAGCTTGATCTTTATTCCAGTGCATGGCTCGCGGCAGAGCGGACCCTCGTCTATAAGTGTTTTGAACGCCTCTTTCACATGTTCCATTACTTCGTTCATGTATTGCACGCCTTTTGTCAAATCCATCAAAACGTTCTTGTTGCGCACAAGTATCACTCTCTTCGCTTCGTCATAGCCCATTCCGTGCTCGGCCATCTTCTTTGCAAGGTCTAGCTTCTTTCTTTTTATTTCCACATCACTCGGCAACTGCCCTTCCTTCATGGCATTGTATACGCTCTCTTCGAGCGGCTCAACAAGAATCTCAAACTTGTTGTGCTTGTTTGGCGACTTGCCCTCGACCACCGGCGACTGACCAAAGACTGCTTCCCGATAGACCACGATCGGTTTGGACATCTCAACCTCCAATCCCATTGCTTTCAGTTTCCGCTCGACTTTTGCGTCAAGGTGCAGTTCACCTAAGCCGGAAATCAGGTACTCGCCTGTTTCCTGATTGATCTTTATCTTGAGCGTTGTGTCTTCGCGGCCGATTCGTTTGAGCGCGGTCACCAGCTTTGTAAGATCCATTGCGTTCTTCGGTTCGACCGACTTTGTGACAACTGGCTCAAATATGTGCTTAATCTCCTCGAACGGATCCATAACATGTCCGGCATTTGTGACTGTTTCCCCTGAAAAAGCATCGGGCACGCCGATAATAGCAACTATGTTGCCGGCTGTGATCCCGTTCACTGGTATCCTTTGCAGGCCTTTGTATATTGCGACCTGCTGTATTTTTTCGTCCTTGTGCTGGCCTATTAGATGAACGTCCATGCCTTTTGACAGATTACCAGAGAACAGCCTGCCGGTTGCAACAAATCCCACATGCGGGTCCGGCACCATCTTTGTAATTATCATTGCGAGCTTGCCGTCTGCGTTGCAGTTCAGCATGTCTTTGCCTATTTCGCTGTCCATGTCGCCTTTCCATACTTTATCCAATCTGTACTTTTGCGCTTCTTTTGGATTTGGAAGATGTTTTATAATCATGTCAAGCACGACCTTGTGCAGCGGCGCTTTTTTGATCAGCTCGTCTTCTTTGCCTCCTGTGGCAAGGTTGATTATCTCCTTAAACGTGATGCCCTCTTTTTTCATGTAAGGAATCGATATGGCCCATTTCTTTGTTGCCGAACCGAAAGCTACGCTTCCATCTTCAACGTTGACTGTCCATTTGTTTTTGTATTCGTCTTCTGCGTATTTTTTGATCAGCATGTTGACATCGTCTATGATCTTCGTGAAACGCTCTTGCATCATCTCGGGTGTCAGTTTGAGCTCGCGTATGAGTCTGTCGACCTTGTTTATGAAAAGTATTGGCTTTACGCGTTCGCGCAGGGCTTGGCGAAATACAGTCTCTGTCTGTGGCATTATCCCCTCAACACCGCAAACAAGGACAATCGTGCCGTCTACTGCGCGCATTGCGCGCGTGACATCCCCGCCAAAGTCTACGTGTCCGGGTGTGTCAAGAAGGTTTATTATAAAATCCTTTCCCTGGCATTCGTGAACCATGCTAACGTTCGCACCGTATATTGTAAGCTGGCGTTCGCGCTCTTGTGGGTCGAACCATGTAAACATTCCAGTGTCTACATCGCCGACAACTTTCTCAGAAAGCATCCCAGCGCCGCCCATAAGATTGTCTGTGAGTGCTGTTTTTCCGTGATGCACGTGCGAACTTGTTGCAACGTTTCTTATCTGCGCCGACTCGTTCATCACGTTCTTTATTCGCTCGACCATGTCTTTCTTTGCCATAAAAATCACAGATTTATCTTGCACCTTCTGCTTCGCGCTCTATGCGTTCTTTTTCTTTCACTGCTTCTGATTTTGAAGCGTCGTCCTTGCTTGCTGCTATGAGCTCCCTGGCCAATGCCTCGGCCATTGTTTCTTTTTTTCCAAAGCTTTTTCTGTAGGCTGCCTGAGTGATGTTCCTAAGTGACAGGTCGACTCGGCGTTGCGGACTTGTTATAACAGCACGGCGGACAATTATCCCGCCCACTTGGTAAGAAGCGATTTCCTCGCGCAACGCTGTGTTCTCAATTGCCCGGACAAGGGATTCAATTGGATTTTTCTTTGTTTTTTCTTCAATAATTTCAAATGCCTTTTTCACTGTTTTGTAATGGGTCGCGTATTTGCCGGTCGCGCGTCCGGACGAGATGAGGTGCTTTTTTCCACGATGCCCGGGCACCATCAACCTGGTCATCAACCTTTCCACTATATTTATTTTGGATTTGGTCTGATGCTTGGTTGAATATCTCCCGCTGGTTTTAGGAATGATTGTCGGCTCTAATCCTATATATTTTTTAAGGCCCACATCAGCGACCTCTATCTTGTCTATTTCCCATTTGTCAAAAATTTTCATTTAATTTACCTCGATTGTTTTTACCTCGTTGGTTTTTGCTTCCGTCCTGCCACTATTTCAGACAATGAAACGCCATTTACTTTGACTACTTTGAATTTTATTCCTACCATCGTCCCTTTCGGTCCGCCTTGCGCACCTCCTATTTTTTCGATAACGACCTCGTCATGCTCTGTTATGTGTTCAATCGCATGGTTTCCTGGGACATGCGCAGTAACTTGTATGTTGTTTTTGATCAACTGCACGCGTGCGCACTTGAGAAGACCGGATGTCGGCTTTCTCTGCTCCACAACCCGCTTGTCGATCACGATTCCCTTGGCCTGCGGCGAACCCTCGAGTGGATCCTTTTTCCAGAGCCTCAGCTGACGCCTTTTATAATTTATATCCTTCCATCTGAATTTCTTCCGGTTCTTACGGACTTTTCTTGCCGCAAATTCCCCTTTTGCCATTTTACATCAACTGTCTCTATATCAATTATCGGTCGTTTATCAATCATCAAATCTGTCAAACCGCAAAGCCAAACTCGCCAATTCAACGAACTGTCAGGTCATCCACTTTATGGTTTCTCTTAAACATTTCCTTGTAAATCCTTAAATTTCTTCCTCCTCTGCCAATAACCAACGGGCGGTTTCTCTTCCCGACTCGGACTTCGACTGTGGTTTTTCCATTTTCGTCCCTCACTTTAATTGCAGTTGCCTGTGGTATTATTTTTTTAACAAATGATACAATGTCTTTCGAGAATTCGAAAATTTTTATAGTCTTTCCGATAACCCGCTCCGCGTGCCTTACACTGTTCCCGTTCTTTCCAATAGCAACTCCGATCTTCCCTTCTTCGACTATGAAATATATTGTATTGGCGTCACTGTCTACTAGGCAATCTTTTACAGGAGCGTGCGTTATATTCTCAAAAAGTGTTATCAGCCTTATGGTGTCTGTGTCAAAAGTTAATTTCATTTCGTATCGCCTGATGATTAATTTTTGTTTATCGTCTTTTTATTTTCTACTGTTTTTAACTGTTTTTTAGCTGTCCAACTATTTTTTAATAACCAACAGCATTATTGGAAACGGCCTGCCGCATATGACTCCCAATTCTTTGCTGCTGCCTTCAAATGTTTCTATCTTTGTGCCTGAAAGCTTTGCATTATGTTCGACTTCCTTTCGCTCTTTTTCTGGCATATTCTGCGCTATGACTACGAGCTCTGGCGAATCGTTTTTTATGAATTCCAATGATTTCTTATATCCTATAAGAACCCTCTCTTCCCTCAACGCCGATTGTATTTCTTCTACAAGAGCCATGATATCCACCGAATATTTCGAATTACTCACCGAATTGTGCGATCAGGTCGAACATACCAGTACCTGATGGTATGACCTGTCCTATCATTACGTTTTCGAATATACCTTTAAATTCGTCCTCCTCACCTCTGATAGAAGCGCGCACAAGATGCTTGATGGTTTCCTCAAATGCAGCGCGGGCAAGTACCGAAGTCTTTGTGCCTGCAACTCCGTATCTGCCTATCGAACGCACGTCCCCAGAAAGAGTCATCATGTCGCTCACAAGCATTACATGTCTTACGTTAACATCTAAGCCCTGCTCTTGCAAGGTTTTAAGAGACTCGCTTATTATAAGGCTTCTGGCCGCTTCAATTCCAAGAATTTTTTTGGTCTCATGCAAGTCGTTTGATACGGTCCTTGTTTCGTCGACCTCCTTTATCTTCAGGACTTCTTCCAGACTCGTGCCTATTGTAGTTATGACCCAATCTGTGCCCTCGCGACGCACCACTGCGGTTGTCACCTCATGTAACCCTGTCACACGTGCCTGCATAATTTTCTCTCTGATTTTTTGTAAATCTTTTATTTCAAGCTCATCTTTAGTAGAAGAAACGGATACGGTTTTGGATTTCTTCTTGACTTTTATGTTTTTTAGATTCTCTTCTATTGCGCTTTTTATCACACCCAATTTTCTCAAGTCGTGGGGTTCTATGTCAATAGAGCTCTCGTTCAGGTTTAGCACAATGCTCTTTGACAGATCGGCTACATTTTTTTCTATTATGTTCTCTGCTATTTTTTTCGCACCATTCATGTTATTGTAAGGTTTTTTGAGGTATACTGTCATAACTGGTGTTCCTGGCACTCTCTTTGCATCGAAAATTTCAATAAGTCTTGGAAGTCCGTGCGTGACTTTGACTCCGGCCGAAGCAGCGAAGTGGTAGGTTCGCATTGTCATCTGGGTCGCTGGCTCAGATATGCTTTGTGCAGCAATTATCCCGATTGCCTCGCCTGGCTCAAACCTGCTTTTCATGAATTCAGTTTTTACTTCAGCCGTCAGTTTGTCCTTCTGCGATTTGTTGAACCTCTTTTCCTTCGCTACTTTTTCTATCTCTTCCAACAGAAATCTAGGCAAAGCAGTTTCTCCATTTGGTTTTTTAACATCTTTTTCTGTCATATAATCACTCACGCATTTTATTTTTTATTCATTCCATTTTTCATTCATTTTATTCCGTCAGATATTGCCCTTACGTCTATGCCAGTTCTCGTAATCTTCGACGGGCTCAGTCCGTCCTCCCCAGGAACGAATTCGACTATGCGCTTTGCGCTGTCTCTGACTGTACCGTCGTATTCTACCTTCAAGTCCTGCAACGCGCCCACAAGCCTGCGCTCCATATAGCCCGAATGTCTTGTCTTCAGGGACTTGTCCATCAGGGACTCCCGGCTGTTTATAGCGTCGAAGAAGAATTCAAAGGGTGTTAATCCGTCTTTGAAGCCTCGGCCGACAAACCCGCGCGCCTCCAAGCTTATATCGCCACGCTTGAAATGCGGAAACGTCCGCTTGTAATAACCGCGCTCCATCCGCTCTCCCATAATCATTTCTTGCCCTACCATCGCGGCTGTTTGCACCAGGTTCACAAAGCTCCCTCTCGAACCGCTTCTAGCCATCATAACAGTGAAATTGTCCTTGATATATTTTACAAGCACTTTCTGCACTTCGTCTATCGACCTGTTCAATCTTCTCTTTATATGGCTCTCCAAACTCTCTTTCGGGCTTCTTCCGGGCAGTATCTTGACTTCGCCTCGCTCGTATGATTCAATCAGATCGTCCACATCCTTTCTAACATGCTTTATTATGTTCTTTATCTCTGCTTTGGCCTCTTCTGGAAGGTCTTGATCAGAGATGCTTATTGAAAACGCAGTGAGCATCAGGCTTTCAAGGGACAACCTTGTTATATCGTACAAGAATTTTTTTGTTACGCTTGCACCGAACTGCTTCTCTATTTTATCCAATACCTTTCCTGAGAAAGCGCCGACTGCTGAGCTGTCTATAGTCCCTTTGATGAGTTTGCCATCTTCGATTACAACATACGCATCATGTTCGCATTTTCTTTTCAAACATTTTTCGCAGCCGGTGCAGGACTTTGCTTTGTGCTCTATGTAAAGACCCTTCGGCAGGAATACGCTGAATATTTCCTTGCCTGTCATGATTTTCTTTTTCGGTATTTCCATGTTCTTATCAACAGCCCTTATGATTTGCACGAACTGTTCTCGATTGAAGTTTTTCTCGCCGTTTGTCAAATAATATAATCCGGATATGTGGTCCCGGTGGGCCCCGATTATCGGACCAGAAAAGCGCGGACTGCGTATATTGTTTTGCACTGCCATCAATGTGCTGGCCTCTACTCGGGCCTCTTCTGTTTGGACAGCGTGTAGATTCATCTCATCTCCGTCGAAATCTGCGTTGTACGGCGGGCAAACAGCGATGTTCAAACGGAACGTTTTATAAGGCATGACCCGCACCCTGTGTGCCATTATGCTCATCCTATGCAGACTCGGTTGACGGTTGAATAGGACTACATCCCCGTCTTTGAGATGGCGCTCTATTATAGCGCCGACTTCAACTTCTTTTACAATCTCCTCTTTGTTCTGTTCTGTTATCTTTTTCCTTCGACCGTCTGCCCGTATCAAATAATTTGCACCAGGCCATTTATCAGACCCATTTAGCACTATTTGTTTCAGCTCCTTGATGCTGCCTTCGTGCGCGCGTACAGGTATAGTAAGTTCTTTTGCAATTCTTTCTGGCACTCCGACTTCGTCTATATCTATCATTGAATCTGGGCTTATGACTGTTCGTGACGAAAAGTTGACACGCTTTCCTGCCAAGTTTCCCCTGAATCGGCCTTCCTTTGTCTTTAGCCTTTGTGAAAGAGTTTTTAAGATTCGTCCAGAGCGGTGCCTGGCCGGAGGAACACCAGAAATCTCATTATCAAAATAAGTTGATACGTGGTACTGCAACAACTCCCAAAGATCCTCGATGATAAAATCAGGCGCGCCAAGGTCTATGTTCTCCCTCAATCGCTCATTTATTCTGACTATGTCCACAAGTTTGTGTGTCAAATCATCCTCTGACCGCTCGCCTGTTTCCAATGTTATCGATGGCCTGACAGTGACTGGTGACATTGGCAACAGCGTAAGCAGAAGCCATTCTGGCCTCATATTTCCAAGCCCGATCATCCTCAAGTCTTCATCTGTTGTCTTTTCCAGACGCTCGCGCAACGCAGAGGCGCTCAGTGTTTTTTTATCCTCGACAAAGGTATATGGTTTTATGAATTTCAACTTCTTTTGCTGCTCGCCGCAATAAGGACATTTTTTCTTTGCCATTTTCACAATGTCTCTGAACTTTGGTTTTTTAGGCCTTATTTTGCTGGTTTCCGACTCTTCGATAAGAAGCCTGCTACATTTGTTGCAAAAGAGCTTTAACAGGCTGAAAATGAACTTTGCATAATGAACATGCACAATCGGCATTGTCAAATCAAGATAACCAAAATGCCCTTGGCACTCGCCAACACTGCCTCCACAAACCCTGCAGCGTACTCCTGGATCGACTACACCCAGCCTAGGATCCATCAGCCCGCCTTCTATCGGATATCCCTCTTGATCGTAAAGCTCGGTCTTGGTTATTTTCGCAACACTCATTTTTTTAATCATGTCCGAATTCAGTACTCCGAACTTTATGCTGTTCACCAATGTTTCGTCGCGCTTTATAACAATCTTCGGATAAATCATCATGCTTTTGAGCTCGTCCAACATTAGCTTGAATGCATAGCTCATCTCAATGTTTATAATTTTTGAATTTCCGCATACATTGCAATACTTCTTGTTTTTAATCCTGTCGTGTATCGCAATTAGGCCGCACTCGGTGCATATTGGGATGGTCGTCTTGTCAGAATCGAACCGCTCCTTTAACGTAAGGGCCGCACCATGCGCAATCAGGCAGTCTTTTTCCATCTCGCCCAATCGCAGTCCGCCCTCTTTGCTGCGGCCTTCGGTCGGTTGCTTGGTCAAAAGTGCGACAGGCCCGCGAGAACGTGCATGTATTTTGTTTGATACCAGATGGTCGAGTTTCTGATAGAAGCAACTACCCATAAATATTTGCGCATCAAACCTCTCACCTGTTCTGCCATCGTACATTGTTTCCTTTCCATCGTTTCTGAATCCATGCTCTTCCAAACCTGCACGTATGTCAGACTCCTTTATTGCACTGAATGCAGATGCTTCTACTGTTTTCCCAGAAAGTGCTGCAAGCTTGCCGCCAAGATATTCCAACAACTGACCCATGGTCATTCTCGATGGTATACCATGTGGGTTAAATATTATATCCGGCACTACTCCGTCCTCGGTGAATGGCATGTCTTCCTCTGGCACAATGAGCCCAATCACGCCCTTCTGTCCGTGCCTGCTTGCAAATTTGTCACCAATCTCGGGAATCTTTGTGTCACGTATAACAACTTTTATCAGCTTTGTGCCGTGGATTGTTTCTGTCAGGAAAACCCTGTCAACAATGCCCTTGTCACCATGCCTCATCTTCACAGAAGTCTCGCGTATGTTTTCTATGCCTGTGATAAATTGGTCCATCGTCCCCAAGAACCTCAACGGCGATACTTTTCCTACAAGTACAGCGTCCGAATCAACAATAGTCTCTGTATTTATAATCCCGTCTTCTGGCAGGTATTTGTACACGTCCTCTCCAGCATATCCGCGAACGCCGGGTTCTGGTATTCCGATTATATCTTCCTGCCCGCCCATGTATCTTTTTTGAACAGCCTCATAAGATCTCATCATTATAGACCAGAAAAGTCCGCGTTGTATAGAACTCGCATTTATGACTATAGCGTCTTCCATATTGTAGCCTTTGAAGCAGGCCACTGCAATAATGACATTAGACCCGTTCGGGTGCTTGTCGTAGTTTACTATTTTATGGCCATGTGATTTAACAAGCGGCTTGTGCGAATAGACCATAATATTAGATTTTGTGTCAACGCGCGTCAAGTAGTTCGTAGCGAACAACCCTATGCTCTGACCAACCATTTTCGCCCCATAGTTTACTCTGTCCCCGCGGTCGAATTCTGGAAATGGAATAAAGGAAGCGGACAAACCAAGTATAATCGAGGGGTCCAATTCCATGTGTGTATGTTCGGGTGTCAAATCCTCTGTTCGCAAAGCAATATATATGCCCTCTTCCTCTTCGGCATCCAGATACTCTACAACACCAGTCCTAATCAAATCATCCCAACTAATCTCTCCTTTTTTCAGTTTTTCTAGAATTTCATCTGTAAGCTTTGGTTTACCATTTTCAACAACTACGGCCGGACGCCTAACTCTTCCAGAGTCGGAAACAATCTTTATTTCATTCAAATGTGGATAATAACAGACGTTTATCTGGTTCGACAAAAGACCAAGCCTTCTCTTTTCTTTTATTTCGTTGACTAGCTCTTCTGGCTTGTCGGTCTTGCCCAAGTATCGCCCATTCAAAAACACATCAACCATTTTTTCACCATATTTTTAAAATTTTACAGGTTTCACATGCTTCCCAGCTATTTTCATTAATGCCTTGGACTCTTTTTCATTCACGCCCTTTGTGACTTCGGCCATAATCGCAAGATACTTTCTCAATCCAATTGTAGCGCCTTCTGGCGTCTCGCTAGTACAGAGCTTGCCCCAGTGCGTAGGATGCAATTCGCGAGCTTCGAAATGCTCTTGCGTCGATGTTAGCGGTGATAACACATTGCGCATGTGAGATATGGTTTTTATGTAGCTTCCTCTTTCTAGCCTTTGGCTCACGCCTGTCCTACCGCCAACCCAACTTCCTATAGCAAGTGCGGAATTAAGCTGGTTCGTTAAAACGTTCGTCTCGACTATTGCCTGCAATGGTGGCATTCGGCCGCGCTTTGTAAGTTTTTGATAGTTGTAAGTTATTCTCGTTATCAATCCCCATTTTCCTAGCAATATCGAGCGCAAAAGGATTTCAAGCAAATCGCCTGACAATCGCAAACGCTTATTGGAATAATGGTCCAAATCGTCTTCTTTGATTTTGTCCAAATGCACCCGTATCAATTTTCCAATAGCTTTTGCAAGAAAAACCGCTTTCTCTGGTCTGTTGCTTGGATCCTGACCAATATGCGGCAACAAATATCTGTCTACCAATCGCACAGCCCTTTCCATCCTGTATTCTTTTTGTGGGATTTTTATGTGCATCCCGATTCCATCCAGCCCATCGTCCTTCTTCGAGATATCAACCCCATACAAGTTTACATAGAATTCTTCATGAACGTCCGGGTCGTCGGATATAATTGATATTATGTCTTTGTCACGCTCCAAACCCAGCGCCTTTAATAGAATTGTAATTGGCAGTTTTTTGACATTCGCAAAACTTATGGTTATGATCCCGTTTTTCTTTCGCTCGACTATGTGCCGTTGGATATATCCGTCTTTTTCCGAATGTATACGAGCTATCTCAGTCACATTACCGGAGCTTACCTTAGTGACTATGGTCCTGTTGGGCGAGATTTCTTCAACAAGAACCAACACTCGTTCGGTACCATTGACAATGAAATATCCACCAAGGTCATCTGGATCCTCGCCGGCTTCTACGAGCTCTGCTCTATCCATTGTGGACAGGGGACAGATTTTTGATTTTAACATTAGTGGCAAGTCGCCAAAATTAATCCACATCCCCTCGCTTTCTATCCCACTCATTACAGTGGACATCTCTATAAACATTGGTGCAGAATATGTCAGATTCCTTATCCTAGCTTCCATCGGTAGTATCTTCCGCGTTGATCCGTCTGCTTCTTTCACCCAAGGCCCCCAGCTTTCCTTTCCTATCTTAAAGTCTCCAAGCTTTATTTTGAACTCTCCGAGTTCGGGGACGTCCGGCTTTATCTCTTTTATTTCTTTGATTATCTTTGGTATTCTTCTTGTAACAAAATCATTGTAAGAATCCACATGGAACCTTACAAGCCCGCGTTCCTTTTTGAATGCATCCATCAAATCCAAAAATCCCTTATTCAATTAACCACCCATCATTAACTACCATTATTTGAAAGTCCCTTTTACAACTACCCTATAATACGGGATGTTGCCTGCAGTAGAACTAATCCTTGTTATTTTTAACACGTCCCCGACTTTTGCATCGAGCTTCTTGACCATAGGGTCCGAAGTTATTGCCCTTGGCAGTTGGTTCAATGTTATATTGTATTTTTTCAAAAGTTCTTTCTTTTCTCTATCATTCAAAATAACGTGCTTGGGAACGAGCTTGTGCTTGGATATGTCTATTTCTGTCAATACACCACCGATTGGCCGCCTTTACATCCTTTTTTAACAGCGCCTCGGACGGGATTTGAACCCGTGTCACAAGCGATCCGCACAGCACAAAGCTGTTGACAGGCTTGTATGCTAGGCCACTACACCACCGAGGCATTTGCTTGTGGGTAAACAACCATACATCGAGCTTAATACTTATAAATCAACCTCTATTCATTCAACCAGCTATTCCATCAGCTGTACGTTGCTTCGATTCTTCGAAATTAAAGAAACAGTTGCTTCGTCTTCGCTTCAAAATTTCACCTTGGTTTGGGAGGTTTTGGAAATTTTATATAAATGCAGTTGGCAGCGTCCTGGGGTTCCCGAGCAATGCTCAGTACAGTCCAAATCGTTAAGCATCTTAATTACTGTGTTCGAGATGGGAACAGATGTTTCATGCTTGCTTTGGCCGCCAACTAAATTATATTTTATTTATTATGGTGTTTAAATGTTTTAAATTTAACTGTTTATGGAAAAAAATATCCCGTCGGGGAGATTTGAACTCCCAACCCCCCGGTTTCTGTCAGAGCAAGAGCTACCAACAAGCGCTGTTGCGCTCGTCTACAGCCGGATGCTCTACCATTGAGCTACGACGGGTCACACATCTCAATGGGTTAAAAAGATTAATCTAATTGGTAATATAAAAGCGTTTTGTTTTAGAATGTTCGCATTACTAAAAACTCACTTTACTTCAAGCGATCTTGATGCAATAGTCTTCTTTTCTTTCTTGTGATTCACATACTCCAATATAGCTCTTGGCAAACGCATGCTTCCGATTATATCAACCTTCGGTTTTATCCTGTATGTTAGTACGCGCTCTTCCAAAGGCTTCAATGATTTCATCTTCCACGAAAGTACTGTGCCAGCCTCGGATTTTTTGACTGTTGGTCTCATGGTGTCAAACTTTTCAATCAAAGAAGCGATAGGCGATACTGAATCACTCACAACGATGTTCTTTATTTCATGTATAGTCGAGTTCCTGACCTCCAAGAGTACAACTATCTCCTTGCCGCGCTTTAACGGTCCGAAGAAACGGACGCTTTTCTTTATTCTCGGCCTGTACACATAAGAGAATGCAAAGAAAACTACAAGTGCCAACGTGACGCCGCTGACCCATATGCTGATGAATCTTATCTCGTATTTTATTCGAGTCTCTGCACCAGGTTCAAGGCTTTCAACAGTCCAGATGTATGTCTTTTTCCCGTTCTCGCTCGTTATGCTTGTCGGTGCGTCTGCAGAATAGAAGAACTTAGATATGAAGTCTGACACTGTTTCAGTCACAGTGAAATTGCTCTCAACGATATTTCCATCGTTCGTTATCTTGATGGTTTTCAGTTGGATAAAGGGCGTATATATCACTGATTTTTTCAAGACAAGGTCTGACACTTTGTTTAACCTTACGATGGCTGTCCTGCTATCCACAAATTTATTCAAGTTTGTTTTTAGCGTGGTCTCTACTGAATATGAGCCTGTCGCTGCATACTTTTCAAAACAATAACTTTTCGACACGCTTTTTATCGATTTTCCTTCTAGCTCGAATATGTCATCGTCAAAGCGCTGCAATATGGACGTTCCTTTTTTAACAGATGTCTGTAGTCTGTAAGTCCCAGTGAAAAAGCCCATGTTTGTAACGCTGGGCGTGATATTTATGCATTCTTCGGGGTCCAAAACATACTTGTCCAATGCTAAATCGGAAATGTATACATCTGTTTTTCTCATCACTCTTACGCGCACATCAGCTGAGGCTATAACGCTTTCGGATGTAATTGATTTTGCTGTTACAAGGAATGTGGATATCATCTCTTCTGCATCTGAAGATATTGTTAGGTAAAGTTTTGCTGTTGAGTTTGACCCTGCTGCGATTTTTACATTGGATTTTTCTAGATTTGGCGTCACACCGGCCCATGTTGTGGGCGGCCAGACAGAAAGTGAGAACGTATCCTCTGCTGCTTGATTGTTTGTAATAATTATATCAACAGTCTCTGTTTCAGTGGTGTTTATCGTTATGTCGTCTGGTGAAATTGTCAACTCAATCTCGTCAGCTATAGCAAGCGTTGGAAAAACTAGAGAAAAAATAGCAATAAAAACCAAAAACGGAAGCATCCTTCTTTTCAACATGCCCATTAACAACTCACCGTCCCAATCCAACAATCAGTTTTCTATATATCATTTGGTTTTCCATGCTTTAAATTTAATTTAAGATAGTTTACGGTCTAATTTACAAATTTACGAAGAAAGGCGTTTCAGAAATTCGGCGAATGTCATTTTCTTTTTTTCCTTCGGCTGCTTTGTCTTTTTCTTTTCGAGTTTTTCCTTGAAAATGTCTTCCAAATAATTGCCTATCTGTTTGAACTTGTATTCTTTGCCTCTGTCACCTGGCTGCACAGCATAGGCTATGTCGTACTTTTTGCCATATGTATCTACAGAAGTGGTTTGCTCAAAAGGTATCCGTCTCGGCTTTTTGGGGGTCTCATCCGAATATCCGACAGGTACGAGCGCGACCGGTCTCAACTGGTTTGGGAGCTCAAGTATGTGCCCGACACTATCGTCATCAAACGCACCGATCCAGCATGTGTTCAAGCCGAGCGCATGCGCTGCAAGCATCATTATCATTGTGGCATTTGCCGTATCCTGCATGCTGTACAATGCCTCTCCGCGTTTACCATAACGCATGATTGTTTTTTCTTTGTCTATACAAACAACGATTATAACTGGCGCTTTGGTTATGAACCTTTGCCGCAAAGCCGCCTCTGCAAGTTTCTTTTTTATACCTTCGTCCTTGACAACAACAAAGTGCCAGCACTGTGTATTCCCAGCAGACGGCGCATGAGTGGCAGAATAAAGCATAACACCTATCAGCTTGTCGTCAACTGGGTCGCTTTTGAAGCTGCGCGTGCTTCGACGATTGAATATACATTCGAAAACGTTCATAATATCTAGAAATTAATTGGCTCCCAAATGATTAAAGTTTTTATAATTTCCTAGCATATCCGCATTTTGGGCAGACCCATATCTCAGAATCAGATTTATACTTTCCTTTCGGGTCGCCAGAAACAAGCCGCTCTTTTACCATTTCAATCTTTTCCGGATTGTGTCCGCAGTTCTCACAAATCCCAAAAGTCCACGACTCTTTTATAATCCTGTGTCTGTCCATGACCGTCATTCTTCATCTTCCGTCCATCAGGTCTGCGTTGCTGTTCATCAGCTCTAGAACTCAGACATTTTATAGAAAATTATAAACTTATTCTAATTTAAATCTTGAATTGTAATAGGTGAGCATATGGACTACTCTAACCTTTCAGATGTTTATGAAAAACTTGAGAGTACTTCTTCTAAGCATGGAAAGCGTGACATACTAGCAGACTTATTGAAAAACGCTCCGACCACAGATTTGGAAAAAATTGTCTTACTTGTTACTGGCCGCGTTTTCCCAAGCGCGTCAAGGGAAGAGTTGGGCATCGCAGAAAAAATGATGAAACGCGCGATTGCAAAAGCCACCGGATTCCCAGACAAAAAAATTACCGAAGAGTTTAGGGCAACCGGTGATTTGGGAATTGTAGCTGAAAAGCTAGTAAAATCTAAAAGGCAAGTCACGTTTATGCGCAAAAGATTGACCGTCGGAAAGGTATTCGAGAGCCTTAAAAAACTGCCGGCCGCAACAGGCAAGGGTTCTCAAGAAAGAAAATTGGGCATAATCGCAGAGTTGCTTGTATCGGCTAAGCCAAAAGAGGCAAGGTATGTTGTAAGAACTGCGTTGGGAATTTTACGAATTGGCGTGGCAGAAGGCTTGCTCCGTGATGCGATTGCAAAAGCGTTCAAAGTCGATGCAAATAGTGTAGAACGTGCTTGGAACATGATGCCTGATTATGGGAAAATCGCAAAGATTGCAAAGTCTAAAGGTGACAAAGGACTGCAAAATGTAAGACTCAAAATAGGGACATCTGTCCAAGTTTTGCTTTGCGAAAAGGCGCCTGATTTGAAAACTGCGATTGAAAAGTTTGAGCATCCTACTGTAGAAGTCAAATACGACGGCGCGCGCGTACAAATCCACAAAGACGGAGAAAAGATAGTGCTTTTTACAAGAAGGCTTGAAAATGTAACAAAACAGTTTCCAGATTTGGTGAAGCTTGCAAAAGAAGCCGTCAAAGCGAAGCGCTGTATACTTGACGGTGAAATGCTTGGAATAGATAAAAAAACGGGCAAACCTCTGCCATTCCAGCAGCTCTCGCAAAGGGTACAAAGAAAATACGATATTGAAAAAATGGTCAGGGAAATACCAATCCAAGTCAATTTGTTCGATATCATCTTCATCGATGACCGATCACTTTTAGACGAGCCTCTCAAAGAGCGGAGAAAAGTTCTGGAGAAAATTATTAACCCAATCCAAGGAAAGTTCCAACTTAGAAAGCATCTTGTGACAAAGGACTTGAAAAAAGCTAAAAAATTTTACAAACACGCTTTAGAGCAGGGTCAGGAAGGTGTAATTGTAAAAAACCTAAATTCAAAATACAAGCCAGGCCGACGTGTAGGTTATTGGCTGAAAGTAAAACCGATAATGGAGTCGTTGGACCTTGTTATTGTTGGGGCCGACTGGGGAACTGGAAAACGCGTAAGTTGGTTGAGCAGTTTTACTCTTGCCTGCCGCGACCCGGAAAAGGGAAAGTATCTGTCATGCGGAATGATGGGCACTGGCTTGACAGACGAGCAGTTCAAAAAAATAACAAAGAAATTGAAGCCGCTCATAATCGGGACGCAGGACCGCAGTGTAAAATTGAAGCCTAAAATTGTTTTTGAAATAGGCTACGAAGAGATACAGCGTTCTCCAAAATATGAGTCTGGTTTTGCATTGCGCTTCCCGCGTTTGATTCGTGACAGAAGTGCAGACAAAGGACCGAAGGAAACTGACACACTTTCGCGCTTGAAAAATCTTTACGAATCCCAAGGAAAAATAAAACGAAAAATAAAATGACTCAAATATTTTAAAAGCGTTTTCCTAAGACTTTTTAAATAACTTTAGCTTTTCCACTTCCTGTTTTTGATTTAAACAGCCCGAATAGAGTACTGGTAAGATATAAAAACTTATATATTAAATCACTACTTAGTTAAAACATAGAGGAACTTTCATTTGATTATAGAGGATGAATATGATTGCGTCATCAAAAGTAATGGATGCATTGAAAGGAATCGGACTGAATCTTTATGAGCGTCGCTTATGGGTTGCTTTACTTGCGCGGGGCACGTCCACAGCAGGCGAACTTTCTGAAATAGCAAACGTTCCTAGATCGAGGGCGTACGATATTCTCCAAAGTTTGGCAGATAAAGGATTTGTAGTTGTACAAACGAGCAAGCCAATAAGATATGTTGCAGTAGCGCCTGAAGAAGCGCTTGGAAGAGTAAAGAAAAAAATTGAAGAAGATGCCAGAACTGCGCAAGAAAGAATCGACGGGCTGAAAGAGTCTGCAGTTATGCGCGAGCTTAATGAGATTTTCCAAAAGGCCATGAAGTTAGTAAGCCCTCAAGATATGACCGGGGCGTTGAAAGGAAAATATTCTGTTACTCAACAGATAGGTTCGATGTTTAAAGACGCTGACAAAACCATCAGCATAATCACTAATCTAGATGGGCTTGAAGATTTGTTCTCAAATCATTTTGATTCTTTAAGAAAGGCGAAAGAGCGCGGCGTAAATATAAAAATAGCCGCCACTGCTCCGAGCAAATCAAATGAAAGTTTGAAGTCTTTCAAAGCTATAGCCGAGATAAGGAACATAAATAAAAAAGAAGTCCCATTCGGAGGAAAATTTTTCATAGTGGACAACAAGCAGATGTTGTTCCCATTAACAGATTCTAAAAATGTACATTCAAGCCAGAGTATGGCAATTTGGAGCAAGAGCGACTATGCTGTAGAAAATGTTCTCAATCCTATGTTTGAACTTGTTTGGTCACGCTCAAAGCCTTTAAAGTAACTGTTCGGCTAAATTATTTTATTACTTTCTTTTCTATTTCTTCGGTTATCTGCTTTAGAAAATCTTTTAATGCAACACCATGTTTCACTTTGCCATCTCTGCTGCGCACAGAAATGTTTTTTCCTTTCTCCTCCTTATCTCCGAGCACTATCATATACGGAATCTTTTGTAGCTGCGCTTCTCTTATTTTGTAATCCATTGTATTATCGCTCAAATCTGCATCGACTCTTATTCCTTTTTGCTCCAATTTTCCTGCAACTTGCTTTGTATATTTGTTGTTCTTCTCGCTGATTGGAATCACGGCTGCCTGCACAGGCGCAAGCCACACTGGGAATTTGCCACTGAAATGCTCAACAAGAACCCCCATAAAGCGTTCTAAGGATCCCATTATCGTGCGATGTATCATCACTACACGATGTGGTTTGTTGTCTTCACCGATGTAATTCAAATCGAATTGTTCCGTCATAGTCATATCAAGTTGTATAGTGCCGCATTGCCAAGTCCTCCCCATCGCATCTTTGATGTGGAAATCTATCTTTGGCCCGTAGAAAGCGCCGTCGCCTGGATTCAACTTGTATTTTATATTCTCACTTTCCAGAACCGCCTTTAGTGCACTCTCTGCTGTTTCCCATTGTTCATCCGTACCTATGGATTTTTCTGGTCTTGTGGAAAGTTCTATATGGAAATCGAATCCGAATGTCTTGTAGAAATTATCAGTTAATTTAATAACACCCATTACTTCGTCCTTTATTTGTTTTTCAGTCATGAAGATGTGCGCGTCATCTTGAGTGAACATACGAACGCGAAAGAGTCCTGATAGCACACCGGAAAGCTCGTGCCTGTGTACTAAGCCAAGCTCGGCCACGCGCATCGGCAGGTCCCTATACGACATCACTTTATTTTTGAATATCAATAACCCGCCTGGGCAGTTCATTGGTTTAATCGCAAAATCCTGCTCATCTATTTTCGTGAAATACATATTCTCTCTGAACTTGTCCCAGTGTCCGCTTATCTCCCACAGGTCTTTATTCAAAATCATTGGAGTTTTCACTTCCAGATAACCGGCTTTTCTGTGCTCTTCTTTCCAAAATTTCAGAAGCTCGTTTATTATTATCATTCCTTTATTGTGGAAGAAAGGCATCCCGGGCGCAGCATCATGAAAGCTGTACAAATCAAGCTGCTGGCCAAGGACTCTGTGATCGTTCTCCGGTAGTTTCTCATCGGTTATTCTCGACTGCCTGAACATAACGGCCTTCTTTTGCTTCAAAGTCCTATCTTTTTTCGGTTTTCCTTTTTTCTTTTCCATTTGTACGCCGACATCGCTTGAAATCTCTCTGGACTGCTCGGCCAGTGGGTGTCCTTTCACTGCGATAGTAAAGCGCTTGCACCAACCGAACGGCGCGCGAAAAGTCTCGATGTCAAGCTCGTTCGAATATTTTTCCATTTTTTTCATAACGTTTAACGCAACTTTAGGATTGGCCAGATTCGAACTCAGATGTGCATACGGATACAATAAAACTCTATTCGCTTTCAGTTTTTTCAAAAACTCCTTTATCTCGTCTATGGCCTGCCGGGCAATATCTCCATTGTCGCCAACCTCGACACATGTGAAAAGTACGACCACATCTTCCAGCTTGTTTGTTTTCTTTTCAGCCTCCTCTGCATTTGGAATTTCCTTTTTCACAGGTTCGTATTCTATGTAATCTGAATGTAGCTGTAAGATTCTCATTTTATATACCTCCGAATATTTTTAGTTTTGAATTGCTGGGAATAAAAAGTGATAGGAATATATCATGTCGAGCTTTCAAATCAGCCAACTGTTTGTCGTTCACCGTGCATCTCCAGCACCTGCATTAATCTTACATTTATTAAGCAAACCAAAACTTATATAATTTTGTAAATCACTTGATTTTTTAGCGATGAACCAACAGCCCCGTAGTCTAGTGGTCAAGGATATCTGGCTCTGGACCAGAAGACCGCGGTTCGAATCCGCGCGGGGCTATCATTTTTTACACGAGTTTTCTAGCTTCAAAAAATGGGGAACTTGCAAGTGCTTCTTCTTTCAATTGTTTTTGAAGCCTTGGATCTTGAAATTCTTCATCATTTCTATGAAATGCCATCAGCATCTCGTGTTCGTATGGATGCATTTTTTCTTTCAGAAATCCTAGACATTCAGACATTTTCATAAGGTATATGAGACATAGGTCATCTTTCCTAAGTTCTTTTTCGCCCCCCTGCTCCCTATCGATTATGACACCAACGTATTTAATTTCCAGGTCATATTTCCTCTTTTCTTTTTTTTCTCTTCTTTCAATTTCAATTTCAGCTTGTCTAACGACAATCTTTTTTGTGCCCCCCAGTGATACGACATCGTCCAAAACCATCACTCTGTCATTAGGGTTATAGATTCCCTCCAAAAGATGGCGATCTTTGTACCAATCCTTTTCAACTTCTTTTTCAAGCTGTTCAATTGTTCTTACTTGCTCTATCTTTCTATTCCAACCACTCGGAATTTTTCCCCAATCTGTCACACATTTCGCAATTATTATGCCTGTATTTGCAGCACCTATAATTCTGTCGATTTTAATTTTTTCTTCTTCAAGTTTTTTCTTTATTCCTAAACCAACAATTGCTGACAATTTATCTGAATCTGGATAACTGCACATGTTTCTAAAATTAATGTAATCAGGCGACCAACGCTCGCTTCTCAAAGGAAATCCATTAGCATTGTCTCTCCAAAATGTTTGAATTATCCCAAGATCCAAAAGAGCACTACTCAATTCTTTACAGTAATCCTGGCCAGTATAATGGGCATCTCTCGCTATCTGATATGCGTTACCGATAAGATTTGAAATTCGAGACTCGTTTATATAGCCAGAATTAATATGATTGCTTTGCATATTTTAATCTCTCCAACTTCTTTTCATTTTTTAAATTCATCGAAGGAGGACTCAAGAAGCACACTAATGGTCTTATCAAGACCCACAGTAAAATTAGTAAAATAAACTAATAAGGTTTTTGTAAATCCAAAACAATCAATTCAGAAATAAAAGTTTATAATTACAAATTTATAATGAATTCAGATTTAGGAAAATTCTTATCAAGCTCGCTGGGCTTTACCTTTTTCCATTCATCCTTTGTTCGATGTATTTTATCTTGTTCTGCAAGAACTTGACTTGCTTGACGTTTGTTGCTGAAAACAATGCGCTTTTTGCTTCAAAAAGCTGCTGTTCGTAGAACTGCTGTCTTGCATCTTTGCCGTTCATTTGTCCACCTCTTTTGTGTTTTGCGTTGTTGACTTCCACGAAATTTTTCTATTCACTATTGGTCAGTGGCTACTATATAAATGTTACTATTTCTGAGTGGCGAAATCTTTATTTATGGCTGGGACCCGAAGAAAAATTATGGCAATTGAAATGCCCGACAAAAAAATAGAAGAAGCTGCTGAGCTTATCAAAGCTGGCGGTCTTGTTATCTATCCAACAGAGACTGTCTATGGACTTGCTGCAGATCCGTTCAACCGAATCGCGGTTCTGAAGGTTTTTGGAGCCAAGCGTCGATCGCTTGACAAGCCGTTGTCGGTCGCTGTGTCAAGTTTAGACGAGGCGGACAAGCTTGTGTTTGTGAACGGAGCTGCAAGAAAGATTGCCGGAGCTTTTTTGCCTGGTCCGATAACAATGATTCTGAAAAAGAAGGCTAGACTGCCAAAAGAGCTGACAGCCAGCTCGGACAAGCTTGGAATAAGGATACCAAACCACCCGGTTGCTTTGCGTCTGATCGAATTGGCCGGTCCAATAACAGCAACATCAGCAAACATTTCAGACCAGCCAGCGCCCACAACAGCATACGATGCAAAAAAGCAGATTGGAAAAGATGTTGATTTTGTTTTGGATGGCGGCGAATCAAAAATCAAAAAGCCGTCCACTGTTATCGACTTGACAGATGAAAAAAGCCCAAAAATCCTGCGCATAGGCGCTGTATCAGAAGAAAAAATCAAGCAAGTCCTTTAAAATTGTAAACCTTTATAGAAAACGCTACAAAATTTAATTATGCAAAAACAAGCTTTTCAAGTAGAACTGCATGAAACAGAA
>CAZSGV010000002.1:0-6121 GCA_964606565.1 uncultured archaeon | reverse complement strand
GTAGGCTACGATTTTGGAAGCATATCTGGGGCGGATGTTCTTCTCGCAATCGGGGTCAGATTCGAGGAGATACTGAATTACGGTTCCGGCGATTTTTATGCACCGGATGTAAAAGTAATTTCTGTGGATATTGACCCTACAGAAATCGGTAGAAACAGACCTGTTGATCTAGGGATTTGGGGAGACGCTAAAGCAGTCTTAACACAACTGAATGCAACTGTAAAAAAAGTTCTAAAAAAGATAGTGCCAAACCCGGTTGATAAGAAGAGGTTGGAAAAGCTTGCTGCAAAAGTGTTGGAACTGACCAACAAAGAAGCAATAAAGCATGAAGCATATGCTATCATAGCTGGAAGCCTCACGCGCGACACGTGGCTGCCCGGAAAAATGGAGTTTGATATTTTCATACTATTTCCTACGACAATGCCGAATGAAAAGATGGAAAAGCTCGGACTGGAAATTGGAAAGAAAGTGATCAAAGAGATGCGTGGGAGCTACGCCATAGAATATGCTGAGCATCCGTATGTTTCTGGAAAGATAAAAAAGATGGATATAGACATTGTCCCTTGCTACGAGTTGAAATCCACAGAAGAGTTAAAATCATCAGTCGACCGTACGCCTTTCCACGTCAGGTACATTGAAAAAAATCTGCCACGCAATCTTGCGAATGATGTCAGACTGCTGAAACAATTATGCGGAGCTCATGGTGTTTATGGCGCAGACACAAAAACAGAAGGGTTCTCAGGATATGTGTGCGAACTGATAGTTGTGAACTACGGCAGCTTTATGGCTGCTGCGAAAGCAATAGCTGGCTGGCGGTTCGGAGAGATAATAGACATACAGAATTTTTACACAAAAGACGATTACGCAGAGCTGCGCCGCAAATTCAAACAACAGCCCTTGATTTTAATAGACCCGACCGACTCGAAGAGAAATACTGCTGCAGCTCTCAGCCACCAAAACTTCCAAAAGCTGAAAAAGGTAGCAAATGATTTTCTGAAAGCGCCTGCAGAAAAAATGTTCTTCCCGCCAAAAAAGAAACCATTAAAGCTGGCCGAGCTGAAAAAACTGCAAAAAAGCAGAGACACCGAACTTATTGTTGTAAAATTCAAACCGCCGGTTGTTGTGCCTGACATACTATGGCCGCAGATGCGCCGCTTCGCAAGCAGGCTTGAATCGATTCTGAAAGAAAACGAGTTCTATGTCCTGAGAAAAGATGTGTACACGAATGAAAAGGACTTGGCAATAGTGTTGTTGGAAATGAAAAACTGCGTGTTGCCGGCTGTGCGTAAACGTGTCGGTCCAAGCGTCTATGATAAAAAAGGAGCGGATAATTTTGTAAAAAAATACAAAGAGCGAGCAATCAGCGGACCGTTCATCGAGGGGGGTTTCTGGGCAGTGGAAGTCAAACGAAAATTCCGAACAGCTGAGAGCAAACTCAAAGACAGCTTAAGCGATTCGTTTGAAATATTAAAGGCAAAGGGCGTTCCGAGCCATATAGCCAAACAGATATCCAAAAAGTTCATATTGATTTCAGACGCGAAAAAAATCGAGGCGCTTGTGAAAAAAGATAAGAATTTAGGTATCTTCCTACGTGATTATTTCGAGAAGGAAAGTTTGGCTTAAGGATAAGGTGAAAGAAATGATAGAGATAACCTTTCTCGGTACAGTGTCGGGCATACCAAGCTTAGAACGCAATCATCCAGCCATTGTGCTCGAGCACTCGACAGACGAGCGTGAGGTCCTCCTTTTCGACTGCGGCGAAGGCACGCAGAAACAGTTCATGCGTTCTGGTATTAGCTTTATGAAAATAAAGAAGATCTTCATATCGCACTGGCATGCTGACCATTTTGCCGGGCTCATACCGATGATACAGACAATGAACTTTGAAAAGCGAAAGCAGCCTCTGAAGATTTTCGGGCCTGAAGCAGAGAAGTTCGTATCGAACATACTGGATCTTGGCTACTTTGGTTTGCATTTTCCAGTCGAAGCAATAAATGTGCCTTTTGGCGGCGACGAATCAACAAAAATCGACGAGACAGATGAATATGAAATCCATTCCATTCCTGTTTTTCACACTGTGCCTACGGTTGCATATTTGTTCAAAGAGAAAGATAGATGGGCCATTGATACGAAGCGTCTAAAAGACCTCGGACTGCGAAGAGGCAAATGGTTGAAAGAGCTGAAAAAGGAAGGCGAAATGACTTACAGGGGAAAGAAAATAAAAATCGAAGATATCGCAGACGTCAAGCGCGGATTAAAAGTCGTTTATTCGGGCGATACAAAGCCGTGCGAGAACGTTGTGAAGCTTTCAAAAGGTGCCGACCTTCTGATACACGATGGTACTTTTCTAGAAGAAGAGGAAGGTAAAGCGCACGCGGATGTGAGGCAGGCTGCGAAAATCGCAAAGAAAGCGCGAGTCAAACAACTTATACTTACCCATATCAGCCGGCGCTACGCGACAAAAGAAGAAATAGGCGAAATGGAAACCGCGGCAAAGAAAATATTTCCGAATACCAAAGTCGCGCACGATTTCATGAAAGTCAAGATAAAGAATTAGTGCCCCGTTCGGGATTTGAACCCGAGTCTACGGCTCCGCAAGCCATTGTTCTATCCAAACTATACTAACGGGGCTTGTCTACGAACAATTAAATAATCGGTAATTATAAAGCTTATTAATATTATTTAAATAATCTGTTTAAAAGAAATTGTAAAGCTGTGATAACATGGCAGATGAAAAAACAATGAACTGCACGAGCTGTAACAAGCACATGCATGCAAGCGATAATTTTGTAAAGTTCCGCTGTCCGGCATGCGCAGAAGAATGGATAATCCGATGCGATAAATGTAAGGCAGCTGCTGTAAAATATACTTGTAAAAAATGCGGGTTTACTGGTCCTTGATTTCAATTTGATGATTTCTATGAGCGAAGTTATAGCAACTTTCAAAGTGATGCCAACTGGCGTTGACGTGGATTTGGATGCGCTTGAAGCGAAAATAAAAGAGCTTATAAAAGCCGACCAGATAAAGCGTGAACCGATTGCGTTTGGGTTGGTGGCGCTGAATGTTGTCAAGATTATACCAGATGCTGGCGGCAAGATAGATGCTATAGAAGAGAAGCTTAAGAAGCTTGAAGAAGTAAGCCAAGTGGAAGTTACAGATTTGACAAAAACACTTTAAATTTTTATTCTCTGATTTCGATTTCTAATATTAGGTTAGTATGGCTGAAAGGAATTGGAAGATGGTATTGTTCTGGGTCCTTGGAACGGTTTGCATAATGGCCGGATCAATGGTTTCTGGAAATTTGGAAGGCGGAAGCGGTGTAACAGGAGTGAGCTATACACTTGCTCTTGCTGTTTCTTTTATTCTTTTTATGCTCGGTGGGTTGTTGTGGATATCAGTGGCAATAGCGATGAAAAGAGTTCTAGATTAATTCGGATTCTAATTTTTTAACAAGATTTACTTTTTCAGCCAAAATTGACTTGAGCTTGTCTATGAAATCGTTTTTCTCTGGGATCTTCCCTTCTGCAACAGCCAAATAGTAGCTCAAAAGGTCGACATAGTATAAAAGCGACATAGTGCGCTCGAGTTTTGATTTTCCATCTGAACTTATTTCAACTATACCTTTGACTTTTGAACGTATTATTTCCTTTGTCGCCTCTATCCTTGTCCTTATGGATTCGCTTTCTCCAAAATCACGCAGAATAAGAACATATGTCTCTCTATTCAAATCATTGTCTTCATATCCCATTATGTCGTTATGGCTGTGCTCTGGAAATACTGTCCATGAGGCTGGAAGCTTGCTGTTCTCGTTGAACTGGGTTTTAGCGCGCCGCACAACAGCCCCGAAATCAGCTGGTCCGTATACACTTATTGGGTGCCCTTTGATAATGTCAGCTATTTTCTTTATCTCCTTGTTTTTTTCAGGCGTGCAAACTACGTTCTCTAATGTTTCAACAACACCTTTCAAGCCTGAGTTTAAACCATAGTTTGACAGATACACCAACATCGGCACAAATAAGTAAGGCATTGCAGCTCTTGGTTTGAAACCGCCGGGCAAATGCACTATCGGAACTCCAAGCATCTCAGACCATTGTTTCAGCTTACCGCCAGACGTTATAGATATTATTTTGCATCCACGCTTTCTCGCCTCAATGAACTGGCTGAGTGTCTCTTCTGTGTTGCCTGTGTAGCTCACGCAGAAAACAAGCGTTTTGTTATTGGCATAAGCTGGTGGTCTGTATTGCCTTGAAACTTCAACTGGCCAGCTGGTTTCGGAATATCTCAACAACCCTTTAAGAAGGTCGCCACCAATAGCAGAGCCACCCATACCGCAAACGATTATGTTGTCAAAATCATATTTGGAGAGCTTCGCTTTTTTTGTAGTCTCAACAGCGTCTAAAACCATCTCAGGATATTTCCTAATATGGTCCAGCATATCTTCCATAGTAATCTATATCCCCAATCAGAAATCCTAAATTCTGACGCTTGCAACAAAAAGCCTATGCCTGTCTTTGCTTTGCAACTCGTCCAGTATTCTTTTTATTATCATTTTATTCGGGTCTGGAAGCATTGAGACGCGCTGTTTCAAATCTGTAAAGTTCTCAAAAGGCTTTTTCTTTCTCTCGTTAATTATTTCCCACATGTGGCGCTTGCCTATGCCCGGAAGCAACTCTAAGCTATGCAAACGCGTAGTTAGTGGCCCAGCGCGATTGAAAAAGTCTACAAACTTCTCCTCATTGCTGGTTATCAAATCCTTGATAGTGCTTTCAAGTTCTGTTTTTGAAAAGTTAGTTAGCTGCCTGTAATCTATCCTCGAGCGTATGTATTTCACTTCTTCTCTTTTGTCTCCGCCTATGTACAGCTTGTCTTTTGGCTTGATTGCCACACCGTCTTTTATAATAATCTCTAACAAATTGAAAAATTTCTCACCAATCGCTTGCGCCAAAGGCTCAGCTTTCCTGTCCCCCGGTCTTCCGTGTGGGAGAAAATCTAATACTATTACATAATCGTCTTTCGCAACCATGGAATCACCAGGTTTGCTTTATGATTTTGTTGACTTACTTACTAAGTCAAGAATTAGATTGATTTCTTCAGGTGTGAAGCTTGAATACTCTTTCTGCAATATCGCTCTGAGGTCATCTGTGTCTTCAGGCAGTGTATCCGCTATCCCCACTATTTGTCTTTCTCTCAATTTTTTGTTCTTCTCTAGCTCTTTTACAAGCGCTTCTATTTTCTTGGGATTTACAGTTACAAACTTTTTCAAATTGCCAAAAGCATTCTTCTGCTCATACTTCATATCGTCCGGATTGCCCATATTGCTAAGTACCTCTTTTGCTTTCGCATTAGTCACTAATTCTTCTTTGAGCAGATTCATATTACTCGCCTTAAATTGTTCATATTTGTTCCTATTAACATATAGAGATTAAACTCTTTTTAAATGTTCTGGTCTAGAAATAATTGTTTTCTTCTTTTTGCCATTGATAATTTCAACCAAATAGCTTTTTCCGCGTCTTCCTGCAACTATGCCCACTTTTCCCTTATATCTCGGAAACGGCATCCCCTTCTGACTGGCCGGCTCTGGCATTAGCATAACCTTTTCGCCATGCTTGAACGTGCGCAGATACTTTGTTATTGCCGGTCGCTTGGACGGCTTCTGCCGCAGCTTCTTCCGAGTGCCACTGCGAAACCCTCTTGATTTTTTAACCATTCACATCACGCCAAATACGAGTTTAACTACTATGTATTTTAATAACATCTAACTTTATGCTTTTAACTTTATTGTTTAACAGCGTTGAGATGTTCGGCTCTGTACGGCCATCGTCGCCTGTTATCAACTCTTTTATATAAAGTCCAGCTTCTCCTCTTATTTTCAATTCCAATTTTTTCCCGCCAACTGCTTTCACACCGACTTTCTTCACTTTTCTTTTTCTAATCCGTTCGCTTCTTCTGTGCACAACACGTCTCGGCGTTTTTTGATTTATTGTCGTGCCCTCCAAATTCTTTAAAAGTTTTAATTTTTTCTTATTGGTTTTTTTAGCGAATGTGACCTCTGCCAAGTATGTTTTGTCATAGCGGGAGAACTTAACCTCTTGTATATCCTTCTTCTGTGCAATGTTCAAAC
>CAZSGV010000001.1:58874-66159 GCA_964606565.1 uncultured archaeon | reverse complement strand
TTCTACACATATCCTGGGATTGAGCCGGAAATGATAGAAGGGCTTGGAAGCTTTTATGACGGTGTTGTGATTGCTGGTACAGGATTGGGCCATGTGCCAACAAACCCAAGCAGCGACAAACTGGCCAAGAATCTCATACCTGCATTGCAGGTTCTCATTGAGACAGGCGTGCCTGTTGTAATCGCACCGCAGACAGTCTATGGCAGACTGAACCTGAACGTGTACGAAGCCGGAAGGCTGCTTAACAAAATCGGCGTTATCGGTCATGGATGCGACTGGACGCCTGAAACAGCGCTGGTCAAACTTATGTGGGTTCTCGGCCACACGAAGAATCTGAACAAAGTACGCGAGATGATGTCAAAGAGCGTGGCAGGCGAAATTTCCGAACGTACAGAAGCCGAGGCGTTTTTGATATGAGGAAAAAAAGAAAAAAGAAAGGGAGTAGGAAGAGGCGGACAAAAAAAAGAAAAAACAAAATAAGAAGAAAGTCGCCTAGAGCAGAAACTGAGAAATTGAATTACAGAAAGCTTAGGCTTAAAACGGGCTTGGAAATACACCAACAACTTGACACAGCGCACAAACTTTTTTGTAAATGCTCAGCCTATATGGGGCAACGAAAAATAAATATGGAAGTCGTCCGCAGACAGCACCCGGTGGCAAGCGAGTTGGGAAAAATAGATATTGCAGCACAATACGAAGCGCTGCGAGACAGAAGATTCAATTATCAGGTATACCCTATTGAGACGTGCCTTGTGGAGTTGGACGAGGAACCTCCGCATGATTTGAACCGCCAAGCTCTGCGCATAGCACTTGAAATCGGACTGCTCCTGAACTGCAAAATACCAAGCGAGATACATGTTATGCGCAAGACCATAACAGACGGCAGCAACACCGGAGCATTTCAACGCACGGCAATAGTTGGCCTGAACGGCTGGCTGAAATACGGAAGCAAAAAAATAGATATCACGCAGATTGCGCTGGAAGAAGACGCAGCAGCAATAGTGGGAGAGGAAAACAAAAAAGTCACTTATCGCCTGAACCGGCTAGGCGTGCCGCTTGTCGAGATCACTACCGACACGCTTGAAGGTTATATGCCAGAGCAAATACAGGAAATCGCTTATCTTATTGGAATTATCTGCCGCAGCACAGGCCGCGTTAAGCATGGCATCGGTAGCATACGGCAAGACGTTAATGTGAGCATACGCAATGGGCCGCGCGTTGAAGTAAAAGGCATTCAAGAGCTTGGTCTTATCGCAAAAGTCATCGAAAAGGAAGTCGAACGCCAGATGCAACTTAGAAAAGTCGTGCATGAAACGCGTGCTGCGAACGCAGACGGGACAACACGATTCACGAGACCACTGCCAGGTGCTGCACGAATGTATCCGGAAACGGATGTGCTGCCCATAAGCATTGACCCAAAACAAATCAGAAAAATAAAATCCCAGTTGCCAGAACCGTGGACCAAAAAGCTAACGAGATTCAAAAAGAAGATGAAACTGTCAAACGATATTGCAATACAGATTATCGGATCGGACTACCTTCTACTTTTCGAAAAAATCATGAAAAAATATCCGCGGCTGAACGCAACTGTTGTTGCCAATGTGTTCACGTCCACGCTCAAAGATCTCAGAAGACAAAAAATAGATGTGAAGAAACTTGAAGAGAAACATATGGCGAGTATATTTGCCGCGCTTGCAAAAAAGAGAATCGTGAAAGAGGCCATGCCTGAACTGCTCGTGAATTTTGTGCAGAACCCGACCGAATCTGTGAGTGAAGCTGTAAATAAGTTGAACCTCAGCATTTTGAAAAAACCAGAACTACGAAAAATAATAACACAGCTGGTAAAAGACAGCCCGGGCACGCCAAGAGAGAAACTCTATGGAATCGCAATGAGCCGCGTACGTGGCCGCGCAGATCCGCAGGAGGTCTTGAAACTCGTCAAGTCCTTGAAAAAGAAGAAATAACACCGTGCAAATTTTTACTTCTCTCATTTATTGTTTTCGTTGGAATTTGTTTCATTTTCGCCGCTTTTGTCCCAGCACGTGCACCGAATTTTGAAACGTTCACCTTACCCGGTTTTATTTTTTTCATCAGCGCGACAGTTGCTTGAAAATCTTCATCGCTCTCACCAGGAAAACCGACAATCACGTCCGTGCTCAAAAACAAGTTTGGAATTTCTTTTTTTAACCGCTCAACTATTTTTTCAAATTTCACAACAGTATATCCGCGCTTCATGGTTTGCAAAATTCTATCGCTCCCGCTCTGCATAGGTAAATGCAAAAATTTCATTATCTTCTCGTTCTTGTACGCATCAACAAGCTCGTCCAAAAATTTTTTAATATGCATCGGGTTCATCATTCCCACGCGGATTTTAAAATCGTCCTTAATCTTGCAAACTTCTTCCAACAGTTCTGCCAAACTCGTACCAATGTCCAATCCGTAACAGCCATTATCCTGACTCGTAAGCCAAATTTCCTTGCAACCATCTTTTACCAATGCTTCAACGTCCTGCACAATTTTTTCAATCGGATAGCTTTTCAACTTACCACGCGCAAATTTGACCGCGCAGTACGAACAATCAGAAAGGCAACCAATTGAAATCGGGACTATGCCAATGCTTTCTTTTTTTCTCACGCGTGGCAGACCGGGCTTGGTTTTTCTCTCATCACCAACAAAAATAACTTTTTTTCCTTCCAAAGCGGCACGTACCGCATCTACAATGTGTTCAATCGAGTCTGGTCCGAGCAGGCTCGCGTTCGGATTTATTTTTTCGATTGCACGCTGGGACGTCTTTGGCATGCACCCCGCAACGATTAGTGGCTTGCCTGTTTTTGTCAGTTGCTGTATTCTTTGAACCATCCGTTGTTCGGTCGGTGTTTTGACAATGCAAGTAAAAATTATATTCAAGTCCGATTTGCCTGAATCGTCCACGATTTTAAACCCGGTCTCTTGCAAAAGTCCTAGCGCCATTTCACAATCAGCGATATTCGAAGGACAACCATAAACAGAAGCGTAAATCTTCATAGAATCAGCCCGCATGTATTTCCACAACGTCCAAATCCGACAACACGTAATCAAGCCCGACTTTTCTGCCGCTATGCTTTGTTTTATTGAAAACGCGTGCGAACCGGAAATCCTTAAGCATGGTCTTGTGCACTTCTTTCACAACATCGCGTACAGTCGAACCAGGCTTCAGCGTAAGTGGTTTATCTGCCTTTGGTGCATCTGGGGATTTTGTGTGCACGCGAATCAAACCAAGCCGTGACCATATCTCTTTTTTCAACCTCAGCAGACCGTCGCCGGTTGTTGCAGAAACATGCAAAACAGTTTCGTTTCTTTTTTTATCTGATTTGCTGGCCACAATCAATAACCGCTTAGATTCAAGTCCGCTCTTTTCCAGCAGCTCTGTCAGCTCTTCCAACTGCCCTTCCAAATTGCCTGTACCATCAAGTAGAATCAAAATTAAATCGCACGTGCGCACAATGCTCACAACGTCCGGAGTGAATGTGGATGGAATCTCGACAAGCTGCACGCGCACGCCTGTATAATCCATCATCCCCACTGCCGGCAGCTTTGTCGTGAACGGATAATCTCCAATTTCGGCTTTCGCGTTTGTCAGCGCCCGCAGCAAACTGCTTTTTCCACTATTTGTCAATCCAAGTATGCAGACTTGCGCCGCACCTTCTTTACGTATTATGAATTTTGGCTTTGCTTTGGCGCGTGTAGCGACTTCTTTTTTCAATTCCTTTTTCAGCTTGGAAAGACGTTTTCTCAAATTGCGCAACATCTTTTCGCTTGATTTATGCTTAGGTGCAAGTCGTATCATCTCCTCTAGCGCTACGGTTTTTTCTTTCTTTGTTTTTGCATCTGAATATTTCTTTTCTGCCGCAAAATATTCCGGACCTGCATTAACTGGCATAATTGTAAATCCAAACGCAGTTTTATAATTCTTTTGTATCCCCTTTGTGTCCAGCGATTAATGAACATTATTCATGTTATAATAAGCCGTCAATGAGAAAAGCGTGTAAAGCATTGCAGACATAAAGAAAAGCGTTGGGAATCCGAATGATGTTATCACAAATCCTGACAGCGCCTGGGTTATCGAAACTCCGAGATGGGTGCCTATAAGGAGTATGCCTATGTCCCTGCCCAATGAATTATGGTCCACAACACTCACAAAAATACTTTCATATCCGGCATCAGCTACTCCGCTGACCGCACCCAACAACACAATCAAAATCGGCAGAGTCGCATAATTAGAGAAAGACAGCAATGCCAACAACAGCGAGAACAATAAGCCACCGACCAGAATTTTCCGCTTTCCTGTCCATATAGAACTGAAAACGTAAAGGGAAATGCCGTTGAAAAGAATTCTGACTCCTAAAAGCAAACCTATGGTCTCGACTGGGACGCCCATTGTTTTTAGAAACAGCGGCATGATATAGCCTGTTATGAAACCCCACGAAAGTCCTATCAAAACGAAGATTGCCATAAAGTTTTTGAATTTTTTACCCTTGTGCCTGAAATCAAGAGCCTTGAGTATTACACTCGGACTTATCTTTCTCTTTACCTTGTCTTTGAGCATTTTCACATTGGGGAAGAACATGATCGACAAGCCTATAAGCAAAATCAGGGTCTTCTCATAGAACAGCAATATTATTAAGAATCCTGCCAAAAGCGTGCCAAAAGCCTCGAAAACGCTGTTGACTCCCCTCATCTTTATCAATATCTTTTCCTTGTTATTCGAATGGTCCATAAAATAAGCACGGTTGACCGACCACAGCGAGGCGTTTCGAATCCCCTCACTGACTTTGCCAAGCAAAAAGCCTAGCGGCGTTGTTGCAAGATAATACACGCCTAAAAACGCCATGTTCATTAAGCCGTTAAAAAAATAGAATTTTTTCCTGCCGATGTAGTCTGATGTGATGCCGAACAAAAGCCTGGTTGTCTGCGAGACCAAAGGCAGAATAGCAAAAATAAGTCCCATAGACTCGATTGAAATTCCCCTGTCCAACATCAACAGTGGCAGCACTATGTAAACTGTACCTGCGATAAAGGCATTCAAAGCCTGTATTGCAAAAGCGTTTTTAACTCCATTACTCAAATCGAACACCGCAATGAATTGGACGATTTTTCACGAACAATCGAAAATTTTTATTCAACATTATTGGTAGAATTTACTTATTATTCTTCCGGTTCGCTTTTCTTACGTCTTCTCAGGCTCAGCCGACGCTTTTTCTTTCCTTTTTTCGTTTCCTTCTTCTTTCTTCTCTTCTTTTTTTCTTTTTCCAGCTTTTTTCGCAGAGCCTTCTCTTGATCGTCCCATCCCTCTACTTTTACTTTCTTGAATTTTCTCTTCGGTCTGACCTCTTCACGCACTACGACTTGCGTTGTCCCTCGCATTACAGATATTTTGTTGTTTATTATCCTGTAGAAAAGCTCAGGTTCCTTGACGCCACGCATGATTATTTGGTTCCTAAATCCGACAACGCTTACGTCGCCAAAATCGAACATCCTGCCGACTATGCCCTTATAAACATCAACGTTAGATATGCTCTGATATGGTATAATGATCCTGTTCTTCCTCAATATGCCCTCTGTCAGAATCACCTCGTTATTAGTTATCACATAATACCTGAACCATCTCTCGATTATCGGCTCTTCGATAAGAAACACCACCACTACTCCAAAACCAAGCACGACAAGAGTCTTCCAAACCTCTTCCAGGCCTCCCGGGGACAAGGTGAAAACAAGGCCGAACCTGGACCAAGAGAGCAAAAATAAAAATACGACTAAAGCCACGAGCAAATAGTTTGAGATATATGAAACTGCTGACTGTTTGACCACTATACCTTGCTCCTCGATTCCCATAATATATTTTTGTGTTTTTAGAAAATTAAAGCTGAAATAAATGAGAAAAAGTTAAAAGAAAAGTTAAAAAAAGAAAGAATACCAAAAACTTACTTTTCTTCAAGTCTGTATGGATTAAGCCTTTTATTCAGATTCTTCTGCAGTTTCTTGAGCTTCTTCTGTTGCCTCTTCTACTTCTGCCTCTTCTTCAGCAGCTTCCTCTTCAACTTCTGCTTCAGGCTCTTCTGCAGCTTCCTCTTCAGCTTCAGCTTCTGCCTCAGTTTCTTCTGCTGGGGCTTCTGCCGCGGCTTCAGTGGCTTCAGCTTCAGGAGCTTCAGCGGCTTCAGAAGCAGCGCCAACCTTTTCGGCTATGGCAAATCTGCTCATTACTTCTGTTATCTTTATCTTTATTTTTTCTCCTTTTTTGGCACCAGCGACGAACACGACAAAATTCTTTATGCGTGCTATTCCATCGCCTTTTGATCCAACTTCGTCGATTGTAACATCGTACTCTTCACCGACTTTTATCGGTTTTGGAACATCAAATCCCCCCCTTCCTCCACCTCCAAAGCGGGGTCTTCCAAATCCTCCTCTGGATCCTCTGCCTCCTCTTCTATCGTATGCCATTCAAAATACCTCCGTAAATTTCCTTTATTTTTCAAATTTTATTTTGATTCGATTCAGTCAAGTTAGAAATAGTCCGTATTTTGTTTCCGTCCTTTTCTACTTTCCTTAATTCGTCTGAAAACATTCACCTCATGAAAGTTCTCTAAGCTAGTTAATGAAGTACAGATTTATAAAGGTAATCTTTCCAACCAAAATAAAACGCCGAGGGTGGGATTTGAACCCACATGTCCGAAGGACGCCAGCTTTCGAGGCTGGTGCACTACCTGATTATGCGACCTCGGCTTTTGTTGACATTATTTCCTTATTTCTTTTTCTTCGTTTTTCGTTTTTTCTTTCTGCGCTTAATTTTATGTGTGAGGTTTATTAATAAATCTGTTCCTGCGACGATAAGGGCTGGCTGCAAACCGAGTGCTAAAAAAGCCGCAGCAAATACAGCAGCTGGCTTTACAAGAAGTCGATAAGGCCTTTCTGCTTCAATTGTCGTAATTACCAACTCGGCCATAACAAGCAAAAGCAAAGTCCACGAAAACGTTCCAAACGCATCTCCGAAAACAGGAAAGAAAAAGTTCAGCACGAACACAGCAATCTTTGCAACCATGCCAATCATGTCAAATCCTAGAATAAACAACGCCACACGAACGAGCATATCAAGTGCGAACGGATTAAACCAAACAAAAAGTGTAATTAACAAGCCGACAAGCGTCCGCAAAGTTCCCATTCACACCAACTGTAACAAAACCAAAATAGCAACAACCACGCCAAAAGCTATGCCGAATCCCAGAAGCGTTTTTGATGTTTTGAAAACGAA
>CAZSGV010000001.1:45374-58774 GCA_964606565.1 uncultured archaeon | reverse complement strand
GTACTTTCGTCCCAGATTTTTTTTACATCGCCAAGTTCAATCCGCTTTTTGAAAATCGGTCCATCAACCACAAACGTCTCATATTCACCGCCTTCGCCTGCTGGATTTATATTGAATTTTTCGTTGAGCGATTTCAAATCTTCTATCGCATCTGCATTCAGCTTTCTTCCAAGCCAGCTCCCATCAAATCCGGCAGCCGCAACGCCGCTCACAATAATTTCAAATCCTGCTGCAACTTCGTCTTCTACAAGCTTCAATTGTTTTTTTCCCCACAATGGAGATATGCTGTTCAATCCAAGCTCTTTGCATACAGCATCAACTCGATCTTTTTGGTAACGGCTTGCCACTGCGCCAGACACAACAGCAATAATCTCGCCGTTTATTTCTTTAAGCGCTGCAATCAAGTCTTCCAATTCTCTTTCCTTTTCGCCGCTTGTTTTTCTCACGATTTGTTTTATTCCGATTGCCTCGGCCTGCAGTTTTGTAAGCTCGACGCACTGGTGATGAAACATCCACGACTCCTCGCTTTCGGGCAGCATTGTAACTAAATATTTCACGTCCCATCCTTGCTCAAGCGCCACATGCAGCGCGAACATCGAGTCTTTGCCGCCGGAAAACAGAACAGCTACGCGCATGATAATCGTTTAACATTTTGTAATTAAAAGTTTAAAGAATATGATAGACGCTTAATCGTGATAAGCTGGGCGGAATATTTTTATCCGAAGTTTTATTGTTTTTCCTATTATTTTTCCGGTTTTCTTTGATACCTGGCTTCTAACAATTTCAGACCAACTTGATTCAATCAGTCCTTCCCGCTGTAATAATGAAAGATACTTATTTATCCAAGGCCTCGGTATTTCTTCTTCGAGTTCATGACATAATTCAGGATAATATGTTGGTCTATTTTCAGTTTTAGTCGTGTTCTCTATATAATCAAATACCATTCGAGCGTACTCATTTTGTAATATTTCTGGTTCTTGCAAAGCATCCATAATATTAAAATTATTAAAAAAGTTTAAATAGGAAAGTTGCTCCATCAACTTGATATGAATAAGTATGCTAAAGTTAAATAAAGTTGTGGATTTGGGGTGCAATATTTGCCGATTCTAAAAAAGGACGCATTCGAAAAACGTGATTACCAGATAGAAATTGCAAAGACCGCTACCGAGAAAAACACGCTCGTTGTGTTGCCCACAGGTATGGGAAAGACGCTCATTGCAGTAATGGTTGGCGCCAATCGGCTAGATAATCTCGGTGGAAAGATAATGATAACAGCACCCACCCGGCCTTTGAACGCACAGCACACACGCAGCTTTGAACAGTTTACAAATGTGTCAAAAGAAGACATTATATTAATTACTGGAAAATATTTGCCGGCAAAGCGTGAACGACTATACAAAAAAGCAACAATCATAGCTGCCACACCACAATGCATACGAAACGATTTGAAAAACGGTCGGTTGAGTCTCAAAGACTTCTCGTTCATAATTTTCGACGAGGCGCACCGCGCTGTGAAAGGATATGCATACACATACATCGCAAAAAAATACATGCTGCAAGCCGAACATCCGCTGATTCTTGGGCTGACCGCTTCGCCAGGCGGGACGCGCGCAAAGATAAACGATATTACAGATAACCTGTTCATCAAAGCAGTTGAAATCCGCAGCGAGACAGACGGCGATGTACAACCGTACGTGAAAGAGATAGAGCGCGATTGGATATATGTTGATTTTCCGGAAAAATACAAAAAAATAAAAGCGCTCCTTCAGGAGTGTCTGCAAGCTGATATAGCTTGGCTAAAGGAGAAGCATTACATATACACGTACAGGCCCAGCAAGAAGATGCTCCTTGCTGTGCAGCGTCGTGTCGGCTCCAGATATTCTAAAGGTTCAAAGAGCTTTGGCAACATATGGGCAATGATACGTTCGGCAGAAGCAATAAAGTTGGAGCATGCAATCGAGCTGCTGGAAACGCAAGGAATCGATTTTCTGCGCGGATATTTTGAAAAAATGAAATCCAGCACAAAGCGCACCGACCAGCGGTTGATGAAAAGCAGGCAGGTAGGAGAGGCGTTGGAGATAATCGACAAACTTCATGCCGCTGGCGAAGAACATCCGAAAATGAAAAGACTAAGAACTATTGTGAAAGACTTGGCACAGTCAGACGTAAAAATAATCGTGTTTGCAAACTACCGAGCGACTGTTGAAAAAATAAAACAATCAATCAAAGCAGAAGGCATAACTGCGCACGAATTCATCGGTCAGGCAACCAAAGACGGTAAAGGCATGCGACAAGACGAGCAGATAGATGTGCTCAACCGTTTTCGCAGCGGAGAGTTCAGCGTGCTTGTTGCCACATGCGTCGGTGAAGAAGGTTTGGATGTGCCGGCTGTGGATTATGCAATCTTTTACGAACCTGTGCCAAGCGAAATCCGCAGCATACAGCGCCGTGGTCGTGTGGGCAGGCAAATCGCAGGCAAGGTCTTCTTTCTTATAACAAAAGGAACGCGCGACGAAGCATATTATTGGTCAGCGTTGCGCAAGGAAAAAAGAATGAAGAGAGTCTTGTATGATATGAAAAATGGTAAAGGTCTCAAAAGAAAGAAATCTTTATTGGACTGGTCAAAGAAGTAAATTTTTATTGTTCGATTCCCATCCATGCTCGCTGTAAAGTTCGTTGTTTAAGAAACAGCCGACTGCCTTCTTTATGTAAGGTATTGTATTGTCTGGAAGTTTGTTTAATTCAGACCATTTCATATCATCGCATTTGTGCGGCTCCAGATTTTTCGGCTCGCCTGCCCATTGTTTTGCCACAAAAAAGAAATCAATCCGTTCATTGCCTGGGTTTCGCCCTTTTCTGTGCATGATATGTACCACTCCCAAATCTTCTGTGCTTATTTCTATTCCAGCTTCTTCTTTCGCTTCTCTAATCATACTTTGCCGCGCTGTCTCGTTTTCTTCTATGTGCCCGGCGACTACACTGTATTTTCCATCCTCGTATCCTGTATTAAACCGCCTGAGAAGCAAAATCTTGTTGTCCTTCACAAGAAAAAGATGCGCTGTGCCTATTTGCCTAAATCTTTCTTTTTCCATAAGAATTATAGCTGATGTAATTTATTTATAGAATATCCAAACTTTATTGGGCGAAATGATGCAGTCTCAAAAAATCTTCAAGCTCAAGGGCAAAGCGGTTGTGGTGTGTGATTACAGGGAGCGCGAAGTTGCAGACGCGTTGAAGCTTTTCGGCGCGCATGTCAACAAGGTATCGCTAAGCGTTGGCGACTTTGTGTGCTCGGATAGACTTGTCGTTGAGCGCAAGGACCACAGCGATTTTGTCGGCTCAATAGTGGACGGCCGTATCTTCGAGCAGGCGCAGCGGATGAAAGAAGGATTTGAAAAGCCTATTTTCATTATTGAAGGTAATTCGAACCGCAACATAAGCGTGAACGCGCTCAAAGCCGCAGTCGCAACTCTTGCAACAAACTTTGGCGCGTCCATCATATCCACAAAAAATCCAAAAGACACAGCGCTTACAATTTTCTGGCTGGCAAAAAAAGAGCAACAGGAATCCGGACGCGGTATCTTGATAAAAGTCGGGAAGAAGTCCAAGAATGAGCGCAGACTGCAGGAGCAAATCGTATGCGGACTGCCGGGCGTGAGCACTGTTATTTGCAAACGCCTACTTGAACGTTTTGGGAATATTGAAGGAGTTTTTTCAGCACCCGAAAAGGAATTGCATGAGATAGATGGTATTGGAAAAAAACTCGCTGGGCGGATTAGAAGAGTCTTGGAAAAAAACTACAAGTCGAAATCATAAGACGGTGAGCGTATAAGAGCTGTTATTGCCGGAATCGATCCGGGAACAAACACAGGAATAGCTGTGCTCGATTTACATGGAAACTTAGTTCATCTGTCCAGTAGGCGAAGCATCGGAAAGAACGAGATTATAAGACATACCTCGAAGTTTGGAAAGCCGTTGATTGTTGCTGTGGATGTTGTGCCTGCACCGAAAAACGTCGAGAGGATAGCCAGCTCGATGGGAAGCGTTTTGTTCGTATCAGAAAAATCAATGTCGAGCAAGAAAAAAAACGATATTGTCAAGCAGTTCCGAAGAAAATACAAGAAAGCACACGACACTGAACTGAAGATAAAGGGGAAACATGAGCGGGATGCGCTTGCCGCTGCTGTGAAAGCGTGGAAAAGCAACAGCTTTCTACTGCGCAAGGTGGAGAACGCTCTGCGCAGAAAGGATTTGGAAAAAATATTCGACGATGTTGTGCAGATTTTGATAAAGAATGAGAGCGAAAATATAACAAACGCGATAAATGAAATTTTGAAGAAAAAAAGGAAAAGGAAATTGCATGTCAAAAAGAAGAAAAAGAAAAAAATTGGAATTAAAAAAAAAAGACGTGGAAAGGATTGAACTGATCGTGGATTTTTTGATAAAGTTCAACCTGCTTGCCGTGCCGATGTATATCGTGATGTTTTCAGGCATTGAATTTTATCCATTACAGTTGTTTTTGACAGATGTGATGCATGGAATAATAACAACACTTGGTTACGAAGCTACGAAGAGCGGAATAACTTTGACGCTCGTGTCTATGCCGGCTGTCGCTAATGTCATAATAGGCATGGACTGCACTGCTTGGAAAAGCATGTACGCGCTTGCTGCGCTCATGATTGCAAGCCCTGTGAAAAATGACAGAAAGAAGTTGAAGCATATTTTGCTGGGCGTGTCGGCTGTATTTGTAATAAACATTGTCCGGCTGGTTACAACTGTCTTGGCAGGCTACTGGTTCGGCATGCGATATTTGGATATTGTGCATACGCTGCTCTGGCGGGAAGGCATGATATTTGCTGTTGTTTTAATCTGGCTGCTGTGGCTTAAAAGGAAAAAAGAAAAGCAAAAAGTATTATTTCAAAAAGAACAAACTATTCTTAGAAGATTATTTGTCTAGGTGGAATTCTTGCCGAAAAAAAGCAAAGCGAGTGAAGAAGAAGTTTTCAGGGCTGAAGATTTTATAAAGCCGGAAGACAAGTTCAAGCTGAGCCTGCTGAACATGGGAAAGCGGTTCGTAGATGTAGAGTTCGCTATTTCTGAGCTTGCCGCTAGAATAAAAGGACTTGATGCAGAAGAGCTAAAAACATTCAAGACCCGCCTAGAGGACATAGAGGATTTGATATTGGTCGAGCAGGCCGGTATTGTTGAGCTAAAGAATGTCATGGAGCGTGTTGACCAAGGCCTCGAGTCTTCTGCTAAAGCTGCGGACGTATCTGCCATTAAAGACAGAGTCAGAAGAATAGAAAACCTTGCAAGAGCGGCTGCTGAAATGGCAGAGCTGCCGAGCGGATTGACAGAAGAGACCAAAATGAAACTCAAATCACTGGAAGAGGAGATTGCTGAGCTTAAAGCAAGGCCTGTTGCAGAAAGCGTGGACCCGCTGGAGATTGGGAATGTAAAGAAAGACATGCGCATGATTGGAGACAAGCTATCAGTGCTGCGAATGGCAGTTGAAGACTCGAAAAGAACCATAGACAGGAAAGTGCAAGAAGCTATCGCAGGAGCGCAGGTGACTACTGCAGATTTCGAATTTGTGAATTCTAAAATCCGCTCACTAAAATCAGGAATAGACATGCTAAGCGATAGAAGAGTGGAGATGGACCTTAAGCTGACTGATCTAGCGCAAAAGATCAGCTCCTTGGAAAGGGAAGAGAAGGAGTCTTTGCCAAACAAGCTGCTTGAAGGCCTAAAAACAAGCAGAAAAGACTTGGAAATAGTAAAATTGCGGACAGACTCTATAGAAAGAGTCATACGCGAGCTGTCAAACAACATGCGTGAGGTCGAGGCCTCGGCAAAAAAGTTTGAAGGGTTTGAAAGGCTCCGCGCGCTGCAAAACGATGTTGATGACAAGCTTAAGCAGTTCAGATTCATACAATCCGAAATAAAACGGCTGTCCAACCGAGTGGAGATGATATATGACAGTCTGGACAAGCGGCTAGCCAGAATAAGGACAACCGAGCGGGAAGTAAATGCCATGACGCAAGTGCTCTCTGAAACGAAGAAGCAAATCGAACATATGAGATTCGACATGAAAAATTATGCGCGCAGGGAAGATGTTGGAAAGATTATGAAAGTTTCAAAAAACGAAAGCCGGCTTTTCGATAAAACGGTCAATGACATAAAGATGTTGAAGGAAAAGATGGGTGTTATCGAGAGTTTTGTTGTGCAAAAAATCGGTTCTATGTCGACTAGCGGGAAGCCATCGACTAAAACGATGGACACGTTCAAAGAAATGAACGAAAGAGTGTCGAAAATAGAGAACTCATTGAACGAAGTTCGGATATTTGTTAGCAGACTGCCGCCTCCACAAACCGGACTTACAGAATACGAAACTAGGATGGGCGACATTGTCGACAAGCTTATTTTCCTAGAAAGCAGGATGGCAGCAATGGAATCTGTTTTTCATGCAACTCCAAAAGCGCCTATAGTTATTGAATAAATCCGAACGGCTCTCTCGTATGATAAAATACTTAGGTTATTATTATAGGATGTATATTATATAGGCTCTCAGAATCTTGCATTGCCCGTGTTTGGTGAAAACTTGACCGCAAATATAATAATAACAGAAAAACCCGATGCTTCGCGCAGAATAGCAGAAGCTCTTTCAGGGAAAAGACTCAAGAAAAAAGAAAGGCGCGGTGCATATTGGTACGAATTCAAAAAAGGCAAAGACGTCTTTCTCATCGTGCCAGCTGTTGGCCATATATTTGCGCTTGACACTGTGAAAGACCGCAGCGGCTGGAGTTATCCGACTTTCAACACACAGTGGATTCCCAGCTTCCAAAAAAAGGGCTCCGAGTTTTCTGAAAAATATTACAGGAACCTTGAAGACGTCATATCAAAAACCCCAGATGCAAATTTTATTGTTGCAACAGACTACGACATAGAAGGCAGCGTAATCGGGTACAATGTGCTCCGCTTTCTCGGAAACATAACAAACGCACAGCGCATGAAATTTTCAACGCTCACAAAAGACGAGCTTGTCGAATCGTACGAGAGCCGCTCAGCAAATCTCGACTCTGGCCAAATCGAATCAGGGCTTGCGCGGCATTATCTTGACTTTTATTGGGGCATAAACCTAACGCGCGCGCTCACACTCGCATTGAAAAACTCGGACTACAAAGGATTTTCAATTTTGTCAACCGGACGCGTGCAAGGTCCGACACTGGGAATGATTCTTGAAAAAGAGCTGGCAATTCGCAGGTTCGACCCAAAACCGTTCTGGCAGCTTGGAGCAACAATCAAAGCTGGCAAAGCCAAGTTCATTGCAGCATACGAAAAAGACAGGATATGGAAAAAAGAAGAAGCCGAAAGGATTTACAAAGCGTGCAAAAAGCGGAACGCAAAGGCGTTTGTGAAAAACATAAAGAAGCGCAAGTACAAGCAGCGACCTCCAGTTCCGTTCAACACAACAGACATGCAAGCCGAGGCATACGCGCAGTTCAAATACTCGCCACGCCAGACGCTCAGCATAGTCGAAAGCCTGTACCAAGCCGGCGCCGTATCCTATCCGCGCTCGTCATCGCAAAAACTCCCACCCAGCATAAATTATAAAAAAATTCTTAAGGCAATCGCAAAATTGAAACCATACAGCAGCCTTGCAAAAGAACTGCTCAAAAAACACAAGCTCATCCCGCACGAGGGAAAGCGCACAGACCTAGCACATCCGGCAATATATCCGACATTCGAGCCGCCCGCAATCGCAAAACTCACTTCACAGCAGAAAAGGATGTACGATTTGATAGTCCGCCGCTTCCTCTCCGTGTTTGCCGAAGACGCGATCCGCGAAAGCATGACCGTGGACTTGGACATAGAAGGGCACAAATTCAAGCTCAGTGGCAAAACAACGATCGAACCCGGATGGACAAAGTTCTACAGCAAATATCTTGCATTCGAAGAGCAGCAACTGCCCGAACTAAAAGTAGGCGACGTATTGGACATAAAGAAAATCGACATACTCGAAAAGGAAACGCAGCCGCCAGGACGATTCAGTCAAGGCTCAATTCTAAAAGAAATGGAAAAACACGGACTCGGCACCCGATCCACACGCGCTGAAATCCTGCAGACGCTTTACAATCGCAATTATATAACAGGCAAGAGTATAACTGTCACAAAGCTCGGCGAAACTGTCACATCAGTGCTCAAAGAACACTGCCCGCGAATACTCAGCGAAGAACTAACTAGACGCTTCGAAAAAGAAATGGAAGAAGTTTACAGTGGCGAAAAAAAGCGCGACCAAATCGTTAAAGAAGCGAAGAACATTCTAACAAACGTACTCACAGAATTCAAAAAAAGTGAAAATAAAATCGGCAAACAGCTGCTGGCCGGATTGATTGAATCGAGAAAGGAAGAGCGTAGCATGGGGCCGTGCCCGAACTGCGGCAGCGAATTGAGAACGATAATTTCCAAACGCACAAAAAAACGTTTTGTTGGCTGCAGCAATTATCCCAAATGCAAGACAGCCTTCCCTCTGCCGCAGAGCGGCTTTATAACAAAACTCAACACGATCTGCAAAGAATGCAACATGCAGATGATACAGGTCAAGCGGAAGGGCCGTCGCCCGTATCGCATGTGCATAAACCACAAATGCAAGACAAAGGAAAATTGGGGGAAGAAGACGACAAAGAAGGCAAAGAAAAAGAAAAAATAAATTTATTTAGTCGCTGAAATCCAATTCTAATCATGGCAAAACGCAGGAGATCGAAAAAATCGAGAAAATCGAGAATATCAAACAACACGAGAATGGTGGTACTGCTTCCGCTGTTCATAGTAACCGTATGCGTGGTCTTCTCGTTTCTGTTCACTGTTATGATGGTACCTTTCGGTCAATTGACAGCCGATATAAAATTCGTCTTTATAATGCTTCTTGTCGTCAGCACAACAGTCGCATCCGCGGTCTCGCTGATATTCTATCTTTTCTTTGTGAAAGGCACGCTGCATTAAAGATGTCAATCGCCTGACAGAGCATCACACAGAAAGATTTAAAAAGTTTAATTTACATAAACACTAACTATGGGAACAAGGGCAGTGTTGATTTGCTTCAATGTGAAAAGCGACAAGTTTGACAGCAACTACGAGCGGAACAAGTTCTTCCGCGGGTTGTACGGATGGAAGCAGATAATAAAGAAGGAGACAAAAGACGGCGACAAGAGATATGTGTACAGGCGAGAAGGGCTGTTGGACGATATCCAGCACAAGAAAGTCAACCAAAGCTCGTTCTTTGTTGGCATGGACGACGCTGAGGATATATTCAGATTTTTGGACGAGTGGACCGATAAGGTGATGTGGAACATGTTCAAAGTCACGCTTGAAGAAGATATTTTTGATTGAAATCCAATAAGTTAATAGGAGGAAATAAAGATGGCTGATGAAATAAGGTTGAAAGTCGGCGAGCTTACTGAGCGTGGCGAGGCTGGCCGAGGAATAGTGAGAATCGGTTCGGAATTTATGCAAGAGCTTGGAATAAGGGAAGGGAATATTGTCGAACTAGAGGGCTCGCGTAAGACTGCAGGCATTGCTGTACGTGCATATCCTTCTGATATCGGATTGAAGATTGCGAGGCTGGACGGGATAATGCGAAGGAACACCGGGAGCGGTGTTGGCGAATACGTGAAAATAAGAAAGGCTGAAGTGAAAGAGGCTAAGAGCGTTTCGCTCGCGCCCGCGCAAAGGGGATTGGTAATCCATATTTCGCCGAACATCATCAGGCATAACATCTTCAAGCGACCGGTTGTAAAAGGAGACATAATCATCCCGTCGCCTGTTGTAAAAAGGCGTGGGAATTCTAGCGGCGGCAGTTTTTTCGAGGATTTCTTTGGAACTGATTTTGTCGATATGTTCTTTACGCCAATGTCAGGCGAAACGAGGTTCGTAGTGACTGCTACAGACCCGAAGGGGATAGTGACTATAACAGATGCTACTGATTTGGAAATGCAGCCAAGGGCGCCAGAGGGAATGAAAATCGAAGACCGTGCTGTGCCGACTGTCACATACGAAGATATTGGCGGAATGAAAGTTGTAGTTGAAAAGGTGCGCGAGATGATTGAGCTTCCGTTGAGGCATCCGGAGCTCTTTGAGCGTCTGGGCGTTGAGCCGCCAAAAGGCGTATTGCTGCATGGACCTCCGGGCACAGGCAAAACGCTGCTCGCACGTGCGGTTGCGAACGAAAGCAGGGCGAATTTTATATCGATTAGCGGGCCTGAAGTAATGAGCAAGTGGTACGGTCAGAGCGAAGAGAACCTACGCAAGATTTTTGAAGACGCTGAGAAGAATGCGCCGTCGATTATTTTCATAGATGAGATAGACTCAGTTGCGCCAAAGCGGGGAGAGGTCACAGGCGAAGTTGAGAGGCGCGTGGTATCGCAGTTGCTGACGCTTATGGACGGGTTGAAAAAGCGCGGCAAGGTCATCGTAATCGCTGCGACTAATCGCGTAAATGCAATAGACACAGCACTGCGCCGCGGCGGGCGCTTTGACAGAGAAATAGAACTTCCTGTGCCAGACCGCGCAGGCAGGCTTGAGATTTTGAAAATCCACACAAGAAACATGCCACTTGACAAAAAAGCCAACCTTGGTTGGCTTGCTGACATAACATATGGTTACGTGGGCGCTGACATAGCTGCGCTGATAAAAGAAGCAGCGATGTCCGCTTTGCGCCGCGTGCTGCCTGAAATAAAATGGAGAGAGGAGGAAGAGTTGCCAAGAGAAGTTATGGAAAAGTTGGTTGTCAGAGATGACGATTTTGAGAATGCGTTGCGCGTGGTCGAGCCAAGCGCTATGCGAGAGGTACTTGTAGAAGTCCCGAAAGTTAAATGGGAAGACGTTGGCGGACTTGAAATAGTTAAAGAAAAATTAAAGGAAATGGTCGAGTGGCCTTTGAAAAATCCGGACAGTTTCAAACGCGTTGGCATAGAACCGCCAAAAGGCATTCTTTTGTACGGGCCGCCTGGTTGCGGTAAGACCATGCTCGCACGTGCGGTCGCAAGCGAGAGTGGAGCAAATTTCATATCAATCAAAGGTCCGCAAATATATTCGAAATGGGTAGGCGAATCCGAAAAGCAGATAAGAGACATATTCCGCCGAGCGAAGCAAGTAGCACCAACAATAATCTTTTTCGACGAGATTGATGCGCTCACACCTCGCCGCGGAGCGCGAACAGGAACACAGGTCACAGAGACTGTTGTGTCGCAGATGCTTTCAGAGATGTCCGGGCTCGAGGAGCTTCATGGTGTTGTTGTTATAGCTGCCACGAACAGGCCTGACATGATAGATCCGGCGCTCTTGCGTCCTGGGCGCTTTGACAGGTTCGTGCTTGTGTCGCACCCAGACGAGCAGGCAAGACTGACAATTCTGAAAATACATACGAAGAACATGCCGCTCAAAGGCGTGGATCTCAAATCAATCGCTAAGCGTACAGAAGGGTTTTCAGGTGCTGACCTAGCGGCTGTGTGCAGAGAAGCAGGAATGAGTGCGCTCCGCAAGGACATAAACTCTAAACAGGTCACTGTAAAAGATTTCGAAAATGCGCTCAAAGACATAACGCCGAGCCTGACGCAGAAGTTGCAAAAGCATTACAACATGTTCGAGCAGCGAAGAAAAAAGCTGCAAGAAGAGCGAATAAAGGAAGAGCAGCCGAGTTATATCGGATAACTTATTTAAAATTAAGTTTTCTACAGTATAGTATGGAAATGGACACGTTTGACGACCTTTATGGTAAAGCTCTGGATTTTATACCTAAAACCGGTCTGAAATTTGTTCCAGATTCTAAATATCCAGAAACAGATACCAAAGTATTATCTTGCATTTTGGCCCATTGTGCTTACAAAAGTGACTTTCAGGCAGTAATAACTAGCTATGACATCGCAGAATTCCTTACAAAAAAAGGTGTTGAAAGAGCGGACATCGACAGCAGTATAAGCAGACTGAATAGCTATTTGATCCCACAAGGAAGTGTACCTCGTGAAATAGATGGAAAAAAAGAATGGTCGCGTGTATACAGGCCCTCTGGTATATTCAAACAAATGGGAATCCAATATGTTGAACAGGGTTTAAAAAAAGATGCTTGAATCAACCTGAATCAGTTTTTAGACTTCAATTTTTCAGCTTGAACAAATCAGCTTTAGCTATTATTCCTGTTACTTTTCCTTTCTTTGTTACAAGCGTGGCAGGATTGCTTTGCAAAAGCGCAGATATCACATCGATAGACTCATTCTCGCTTATCCGCGGAAGCGCATCGGTCATCACAGATTCTACTTTTTTGTTGAGTATGTTCGACAAACTTTTTCCATTATACACGATATCCAATATTGTTTTTTCAGACACAGTGCCTATGACTTGGTTCCTGTCAAGCACAGGAAGCTGCGAATATCCTAGCTTGCGCATAGTCTCTATTGCCTGACCGACTACGTCGCTCTTTCGCACAGACACAACCTGCTTGCTCATTATTTGTTTTGCCGCAACGTGGTTTTCTTTACCTAGTTCTTCAAAAACATCAAATAATTTTTTAACAATTACATAGCTCGGACTGACCTTCCCAGACTCGATTTTCGCAATAACGGACTGACTTACGCCTGCGAGCATTGCTAACTTTTTCTGCGTGAGCCCAAGCGCCTTCCGCCTTTTTTCAATCTCTCTAATATCTGGCAGCATGATATCACCATATTCCTATAGGAATATTTCTTTCACTAAAATATTAATAAGCATCTGCCGAAGTTTAAACTACTTTAATTTAAAGGAGGCGGTCGGATGAGTGGAACAGAAAACCATGTAGTAAAAAATATTGTTGTTGAAGATTTGGCTAATGTGCCTGTTGAGTCGCAGCGCGTGGAGATAATCGAGCGTAAGGGCTTAGGCCATCCGGACACAATATGCGACAAGATAATGAACCAGATTTCTATAAATCTAAGCGGAGAATATCTAAAAAAAGTCGGTGCGATATTGCATCATAACACAGACAAGTCCTTGCTCGCAGCCGGCGAGGTCGAATATGCATTCGGCGGCGGTAAGATAGTAAAACCGATGCTGCTTGTTATGGGAGACCGTGCCACGCACATTGCAGGCGATGTTGAAATACCTGTCAACGATATAGTGATAACGACCGCGAAGCAGTGGTTCAAAAACAATTTGCGTTTTGTTGACCCTGAAAAAGATGTGAAATATCAGAACGAACTAAAGCGCGGATCGGCTGCGTTGACAGACATATTCGCACGCAAAGACAAGAACAATGTGCTCGGCGCGAATGACACGAGCGCGGCTATTGGCTATGCACCGTACACAGCGACCGAGAAAATAGTTATCGACCTTGAGCAACATCTGAACTCAAAGGCATTCAAATCCCAGTT
>CAZSGV010000001.1:32326-45274 GCA_964606565.1 uncultured archaeon | reverse complement strand
ATGAAGTTTGGATCAGCGGCGCTTCTTGCGAGTGCTTTTTTTCTTTCGTCTCCTTTTTATCCGGCGCCTTATTTTCTTTCTCTTTCGAAACGCTATGGCAGCCAAAAGCAGGATGATTATTGCCACAGCTTCTACTGTGAAGTATAGCAAATTGGTGCCGGAAAGTACAACGTACCGGGTCGCAATATTCGCAAAATAAGCCACAAAAGCCAATATCACGAATGCTCCCAGAATTTTTTTCTTAGCGTCTTTTGTTTTCAATCCTCTGAACATCATTATTAAAATTTGATTTTTCCCAATTAAAAGGTTTATTTTTAATAATACAAATTAAAAGTATGAAAATGGGGTTTTCAGCTGCTTTTATCTTGTGCTTGATAGCTCTTATGGCGATTGCTTTCTCTGCAGCACCGGCAAAAGCTGATTGGATATCTACAAGCGACCAGAACGGCGCTTTGAAAACCACTTTTTACAACAACGAGACCGTGTATGTGGCCAGCGGCAATATAACATCGGCAAGCCAAAGCGTGCGGGTATACGTGGTCGAAAACAACAACAGCTGGGTTGAGAATAAAACGCTTATCGATGTCACAGGCACAGGATACATAACGCAGACAACAAACAGCAGCGGCCATCTTGTTGTTACGCTTTTGTGGGACAACCCGGCAATCGGGATATACGACATAGTCGCAGACACCAACGAGGACGCTGAATACAACAGCACATACGATTTTGTAAACAGCACAACAGCTACAGGCTTCACTGTGCTCGCAGCGCCAACGCCCAGCCTGACTGTTGCAGCAGGTTTGAACAATCCGTCAAGCCACGACTGGAACCTTGAGTCTGACACAGGTCACAATTCCATGCTCCAGCTCAACTTTACATCAACAATCGAGTCTGTCAGGATAAACTCCATATCCCTTACTGCGACCGGCACTGGCGATGATGAAGAAGACATAACAGTCGCTTATCTTATTTTGGACGATGACGCTGACGGGGAGTATGACCAAGGTGAAGACATGCTTGATTACAAGGACTACTTTTTTGACAACGGCGTTGTCACATTTGAAATAGACAGCGGTTATGTTGTGCCAACAGACAACAGCGTTGCCATGCTGATTACCTATATGATGAGCTCGTCCGGGCAAGCAGGCAGCACACACAAGTTCGACATTGTCTCGATTTCCGCAGAAGGCGCAGACACAACCGAGACTGCAAGCGTGACAGGCCTTCCGCTCGGCTCAGCAATAACGACCATAAGCGGCTCAGCAACAGACACAACTACAACCACAACAACCACAGTGCCCACTGACGAATGCCAGACAGACGATGACTGTGGCGGTGTGGCATGCACTGACAAGCAGAAGACAATCTACACATGCAGATACGACAGCAACACAGGCGTTAACGTGTGCGCAAGCACAATAGTAAGCGTCACTTGCTGCGCTGACGGGGACTGCATCGAAGAATATTACTGTTTGAACTACAGATGCGTAAAGGAAGGCGATGTTATCGGTAGCTTGTTCGGTGGAATGCTCGGAGAGCGCGATTATACATGGACTATAGTTTCCATAGTTGTTGTGATTGCTCTGGCTGTTGCTTTGTTTTTCATTATAAAGAACCGAAAGGGCCGCAGGTGGAAAAGCCAAAGAGAATATGAAAGCGAGTGGAAAACCCTGCGCGGAAAATGGGGAGAAAAGAAAGAATAGCACCACGCGCGAAAATATAATAAAATAAAAATAGAATTAGAGAAGTTGTTGAAAAATGGATTGTTGCGGAAGCAGAAAGAAGAAAAAGAAGACCAAAAGAAAGAAGTGATAAATAATGGCTTGGGAAGACAACGAACCGCGAAAGAAACCGAAAAAGCGCTACAAATCCTACAAACGCGGTTTTGAAAGAAGCAAATATGAAAAGTCTAAAAAATCTGAAAAGAAAAAGAAGAAATAAACTCGTTCTATTTACTCCCTTTCATAAATCCTGCAAGAGTTATCAGAACCCCTGCTGGTATCATCATGAACGGAAAAATCGGTATGCCATCAATAGAATAGACTATGCCAACGGCCAGCACCAGCCCAACACCGAGTGCCATTATGATTAATCCGACCCATACTATCTTGTTCATCTCGAGAGCCATTCTCATAAACCTCCGTTTTTTTCTTTTCATCGGTTTCAAACGATTTTTTATAGAGCTAATTTTAGATTTTAAGTCAAATAAGAATTTAAGCTTTTCGTCACTACGTCCGGGTTGTTCATTTTTCGTTCTTGCTGCATTTGTCATTATACTCGCAATATCTGCACATCCATTTTGTCTCTTTTTGCTTTTTCGCTTCTGCTACAGGCAAGCTCCCGTTTGTCAGATGCTTGTGCAATGCTCGGAACTTGTTCAGTATCTGCTTGGCGCGCTTTGGGGAAAACTTCACTTCGAAGCTTTTTGTCTCAAGCGTTGACTTGTCCACATAAAGCAGTACACCGTTATGCACGCGCGTGGCATACATGTAGAACTGCAATTGCGTTTTGTGATGCAGCATCGGTTTTTTAATCCTCTTCACGCTTTTGCTTGACTTGACCTCGACCAGTACCTTCTTCCTGCCGCGTTTCAAAAGCATCAGATCGTCTATGCGGCCGGAAATCAAAAAATCATTGAAAGGGAATTTGAACGGCATCTCTGACTGCAGCAGCTCGACTTCAGGCGTCTTGTCGCTTTTCAGAACCTCGACAATAAAATCGTGCAATATGTTACCCAGCTCAAACACTCGCCGCAGCTCAGGCTCAATCTCTGTCGGATAGTTGTACGTGTACCATACTTTCCGGATGCAGCGGCCGATCTCGGACGGATAATATCTGCCGATGCTTTTTGGCCTGCGCTCGCGAATCAGATGCTTGTCAATCAGCCCATCAAAATCAATCTTCTTCATCTAATCAATAATTATTTCGCGTTTAAATTAATCTTGCATCTGGGAGTACAGTTCCGCTAAAATCAAATTGAAAAGCTATTTTTAAGCAAAACAAAATTATATGTAGGCATAAATAGGAATTTAAAAAAACAGGTGAGACAAGATGGCTTTTGGAGATGGCGAACCGTTTGTGAAAATAGCGGCAGTGATAGGATTCATAGCTGTTGTAATAACCATAATCTTCGGGTATCTGATGAGCGACAGTGCGTGGATACTTGCGCCGATTGTTGGCATGCTTGCAGTGATGGGAGTCCTGCTCGGATATTTTGCAAGTAGCAGGTATTGAATTTTATCAGCGAATTTGATTATCGCTTTGTCTTTTTCATCCGCCGCATAACCCTTTCTTTGAATCTTATAATCTTCTTTTTCGGATTCGCCATGATTAAACCTAGTTTTTGTCGGAATTAAAATATTTCTGTGCGAGCAGTTCTCATTCTTCCAAAAGCTCTTCCAATGTTTTTAAGGATTCACCAATCCAGTGTACTTTCTCGCTAGCCAAAATCATCAATTTTTGGAAATACGGAGATGCTGTCGGAATTACTTTTGTCTGATAATGGATCGTGACTTTCATCTCTTTGGGAGCCTTCTTTTTCTGCCTCTTCCTCTTCATTATGTCCTTGCCTGCTGCATGCAGGTTCCAATATCTGTCGCGGATCTTGTCCATCCTGCCCATAAGATAATCCAGTTTGTCCAGATTCTCCTCCTTTTCAATATATTCCCTGAAGGTTCTTCTTGCGTATTTGTCATCCAGCACTTGTTGCAGTCCGTCAGTCTCGGCTATTGCGAGAAAGTCACTTTTGTCTCTTCTGCTGTATCTGAATATTTTATGCACAAATGACTCCTCAGAACTCCTATTATATCCACTCTCTTCAATAAGCTCCCCGCCTCTCACCAGTTTCATACTGAATCTGCCTATAGGCGTTTGATAGATTAAGAAATTGACGTTATAATATGGCATGGCCTTATGGTAGACCACAAAGTCCTTGATGTTTTGATATTCACTGATTATTGTCTGTTTGTCACCTTGTTCGACCAAATACTCTCTAATCAGCCCTGATTCAGATTCGTCATATTTTTCCCATCCCGAATCCTCGAATAGTCTGTCGATCTTTCTGTAATCCCCCTTTCTTACAAATATATCTATATCACACGATGTCCTTCTTCTCATGTAGTCGCTGGTCACATTTATCGCAGTCCCCAAAGCTGAACTGCCGCCTATTATGAATTTTATATCGTTTCCTTTCAGCAGCGCCGACAGTTCATTGGTTGTATCTGCCAAATGATATAGAGGACAGACTCTGTTCACTTCGTATACAGGACTGATGAACTTGTATCTGATGGCCGGATCTGCTGCATCCGGACCGTTTCTTTCTGTCATAATGACACCTGATAAGAATAATCCCATCAAAGATTAAAGCCTTTCGACCAACACTCACGCTGTGCGCCATATAGTAAATATATTCTATAAAAGATTTTGAAAAAGAATCAAACACAAATTACAGTCTTCACAAATCTAAGCTTTCCTTAACAATTGACATAAATTTATCTGGATCTTTAACTGATAAAATTATTTTTCTCCAATACCCACTTCCCCTCTCTATTTCGATGCTTTTTCCATGATGGATCGCAAAGTATAATCTTCTATCAGATGCAATTCTTAACCCCCAGCCATAATACCACGGAATTCTTTCAACAGTCCCTATCTTTTTGATATCAGAAATGGAAGTTGTATGTTTATAGGGCCAAAAGTACGCTTCAATCTTGTCTTCATAGATTTTGAAGTAGCTTGGAAATAATAACCTGTATGATTTTTCTTCGTAAAGTATTCTTTTCATAATTAAACCCCACTCTTAATCAAATTTAAGCGTTTCGCTATACGCCATACAGTAAATATATTTTATAAATCAAGAAGAATCTTTCAAAAGTATTCAACGCTCAGGATGTGAGTCATCGCCTTGAGGTAGATTTTGGTGTCACAGTTTCAGACGCCTCTCCAATTCTACTATATCTTCATCTGATAACGGCTCTGTATAATTCGTTCACTAACCACAACCCGCTTTTTCGTATTTTTTCCTTTTGAGAAAACAGACCCAACCATTCCTTAGAAGGTTCACATTCTTCACATAACGATATAGTAGAGATTATTCTTTGATATTTCATTTCTTTAGGGCGTCAAGATTTCTATTTTTCCCAGAAAAAGACAAGCTTGTTACGCTGTCTGCGCACGTATAATCCATATGCAGCGCCGACAATCAGACCTGCTAAGTGTGCCTGGTGCGCGATGTTCGACGGTACAAACATCCCTGTGAACTCCATCAAGAACCAGATGGCTGCCGCGATTATCATTGGCATGGGCGCGTATCCGACATACACGATCAAGCCCGGATAAAGCACTGCAAGCATTCCCATCACGCCGTAAATTGCACCACTGGCCCCGACTGCTGGTATCACACCGAGCGGTGCTGTGAGGTAGTAGGCAACATTACCGAAAAAGCCCGCGAGGAAAAATATGAAGAGGTATTGCTTTGTTGACACGCGTGCTTCAAGGTAGAGCCCGAAAATGAAAAGCGCGAACATATTGAAAAAAAGATGGTCGAACCCGGCGTGCAGGAAGATTGATGTGATGAATGTCCACGGCTGGCTGAATGCTAGGGCTGGTGTGAAAGCGAACGCTGGCCAGATTTGGAAGATGAGGTCGAAAAAGAAGATTGCTGTGCAAAACCCGATGAAAGTGAATGTCCATCTCGGCTTTTTGATGCGTCTGCGCCGCCTGCGACCGCGAGTGACAACAGCCGGTTGGTAAAAGAAAAACCCTCTTGATTCGTCCGCCATAAATTTTTACACCAATTGCGTTTCAAAGTTAAAGTTAATTCGTCTTATCTCAATTTATTTTCTCCTGCTGAAAGCGAAGGCTGCGATAATGCTCATTACAATTGAAAAAGAAAGGACGAAAGCCAAGCTTATAAGTATGTTAAGTGAAGAGACGCCTATCGCTGTATAGCGCAACGCCTCTACGCTGTATGTCATCGGATTAAGGTACAGCACCCAGCTGACATTGCTTGGTAGGTTGTTTATCGGGAACAATGCCCCACTGAGCATGAACATCGGCATAACTATGAAGTTCATTACAACATGGAACCCTTCCATTGTATCCATCATAGACGCTATTGTCAGGCCTAGACCTACAAAACCGATGGATATTACAACTATCAGCGGTATCATAACTAACACAGATATAATTGAGAATTGTACTCCTATAACAGCTGCGAATAAAATCAATATAATGGATTGGAATATTGATGCGGTTGCACCACCAAGAGACTTTCCGATTGCTATAGAAATACGTGAAACGGGCGTGACAAGCATTTCTTTCAAAAATCCAAACTCCCTATCCCATATAACCGATACACCAGAGAACAACGAAGTGAAAAGCACACTCATGCCTATTATTCCGGGTGTTATGAATGGGAGGTATTCTACTTCCAAGTCCAAGAATCTCATCGACCCTCCAATTCCAAGTCCCAATATCAAAAGCCATAGCATCGGTCGCGCAATGGAACTCAGAAGCCTGCTCTTGTCCCTATAGAATCTTTTAAATTCCCTAAGCCATACCGCATAAATTCCCATCATCTCATTTTTCAAATCGATACCCATTTCAGCTTTATTTTTAATTTTCATTTCATATCACAGCCGTTTTTTCAAATCACACTCTACGACCACGCTTTCTCATGAAAAATCGCATTCTGTCTTTGGCACTCGCTTTTTCTTCACGTATCTCACGACCTGTCAAACGAAGGAAAACATCATTTAAACTCGGTTTTCGTATGTGAGCTTCGACTATTTTTAAACTATTCTTTCTAGCAATTTCAAAAATTTTGCCGATACCTTTTTCCGCATTCTTTACCGCAAGTGCGAACTGACCGTTGAACTCCTTTGCGTTAGGAAAAACCTGACGCGCAAGATGCTTGTCCTTTTCTCTGATTGAAATAATTATACTATCGCCGCCAATGAGTTTTTTGAGCTGGTTTGGGGTACCTAGTGAAATTATCTTCCCATAATCTATGATTGCAACTCGGTCGCATAGTAGATCGGCTTCTTCCATATAATGCGTTGTAAGCATGATTGTTATTTTCTCCCGCTTTGCAAGCTGCTGTATGTATTCCCAAACGTGTTTACGTGTTTGAGGATCCAGACCAAGGGTTGGTTCGTCAAGAAACAATATCTTAGGATAATGAGTAAGACCACGCGCTATTTCAAGCCTTCTGCGCATACCTCCAGAATATGTTCGGACTAAGTCATTAGCACGGTCCTGTAGCTCTACTATTTTCAAAACCTTTTCTATTCTTTTTTTTCTGGTCTCCCTATCAATCCCATAAAGCCTTGCGTGCAAATCAAGATTCTCCCTACCTGTAAGTCTGTCATCCAAACTTGGATCTTGAAAAACTATCCCTATGTTTTTCCGCACTAAGCCTGGCTGCTTAATTATATCGTAGCCGTTTACTTTAGCCGTTCCTGCAGTCGGTGTGAGAATTGTACAAAGCATTGATATGAGCGTTGTTTTTCCTGCGCCATTCGGCCCAAGCAGTCCGAAAATTTCGCCTTCACGAATTTTCAGGCTGGTATTATCTACAGCTACTATTTCGCCGAACTTTTTTGTAAGTCCGTTTATTTCAATTACAGAACGGGTAGTCATATGTCTAATCATTTTCTCCTCTAAATTTATATATTATACTCTTATATTTCTCATTTTTGTGTGTTTTTTTTCGTAATTTTTTTGTGCAAAAGTTTATTTAAAAGAAACTACAAATCTAATTTTAACTGTTGGGTTTTAGGTGCGGTTTAACTACAAAAAAAACAAGGATGATATAGTGTTGAGCTATTGACATTGGTGATGCATTGACAAGGATAATAGGGATTTCTTCTGGAAAAGGCGGAGTCGGCAAGACTACTGTTATTGCGAATCTTGCGCTTGCTCTGCAAAAGCTCGGAAAGAAGGTTATGATGATCGACTGCAACCTGTCCACGCCTCATCTGAGCTATTATCTTGGCGTTAATAACTATCGCGCTACGCTGAACGATGTTATGCGTGGTACTGCAAGCGTTGAGGCAGCAATGTATAATTATGACGGTGTGAGGTTCGTACCTGCGTCGTTGAAGCTTAATGATTTGATTGGCGTTGACTTGCGGGGCTTCAAAAAAACGATTATGCGGTTTGTGAACCCGGACAAGGCGGACTACATATTGCTGGATTCTGCACCTGGACTCGGCCGCGAAGCTATGTGCGTGCTGAACGCGGCCCAGGAGATTCTTTTTGTGACCACGCCTTTTATCCCGATGATAAACGATGTTGTGCGGTGCGTAGACGTTCTCAAGCAGTTGGGACGGAAGAAAGTGGGGATTGTTCTGAACATGGCCAGCGGAAAAAGGCACGAGCTGTTTGGAAGAACGGTCGAGGGTGTTGTGGGCATGCCTGTTGTCGGCGAAGTGCCGCTTGACAGGAATATGGTGTACAGCCTTGTTATGGGAACGCCTATGCTAAACTACGATCCGCAGTCTGCTTCAAGCATAGCCTTCATGCAACTTGCAGCAACGCTGAGCGGCGAGCATTACGAACCACCAAGCAGGCTGGAGCGTGCGTTCAACAAATTGAGAGGGTCTGTTCGCGGTGTTGCAAGCAGCAGGATAAAAATGATGCAAGAGCAGGACAGCGTAGAGGACGAGATTTTTATACAAGAGGGCCAGCACGAGGAAAAGCTGAAAAAGATAATTTAATGCAAGATAAAAATTAAATATGGGAATTGCGCGAAAGGTCGGCAAAGGTGTTGGCGGGTTTGTTTTCACTCTTTCTCTGTCGTTTTTGATATTTTCAATAGCAGTGGCGCAGCTGACCGAATACGAAAACATGAAAGCGTTTTTCAGCGACATATTCAGCTCGCAGATTGGTGCGTTGGGACAGCAGGTCGGCTTGGACGAAGAAACAACAGAAGGAGTGACAGAAGAGCAACTGGAAGAGTTGTATCAGACTGTTTTGCAGATGTGCGAAGGCGAACAGAACATACAAGTCTCAATAACAGAGACCGGCACGCCGATAACATTGGACTGCGACGAAGTGCGGGCGCTTGAAGAAAGTGTCGAGGCCGGCGGGATTGTAGACATTATCGGAGATGCTGCTGCGGCTGCTCTTTTCGACAACATATATTACAAAGAGTTTGATTGCGGTTTTGTCGAATGCGTGCAGACTGGCCAGTTTGACATCATGTTATCTGCTCAAGGACATGAATTCTTCAATGGAATAAAGATGTATCTGATTGCAGCAGTTGTGGTCAGCGCTGTGATTATTTTCGTATCAGCAGAGACTTGGCCTGACAGAATGAAAGGCTTCGGGACGCCGCTGATTTTCATAGGATTTTCATATGTTATGCTGAAATTGATAAAGAGCAAAATAATATCTCAGTTCCCCCTTGCGCAGGAAGCGGAGCAGATTGGGATTAGCGTGGCACCGATAGTCGATAAAATAATTGCGCCTATGTCAAACACTTTCCTGATTGCTTTGGTTGTCGGAGTTGTGCTTACTCTTGGAGCTTATGCGTTAGAATACAAAGAAAAAAGAAAAGCCACTAAGAGGCGTTAATTCTATCCAATGTATTTCAAATCTTTCTCGTGCTCTTTATGCAGCTTTATGTATCTGTCAATCTCATCGATTATGAACCGCTCTACCCGTACTTCGGCGCGTGTCCTGAATTGTTTCTTGATTTTTTTGTTTTTGCTCATCGAATCACAACGTCATCTTTTTTCAAGCTGCGTGAGCGAAGATTGAACATATTCCTGCTTCACATCTTCCAAAAGCTCTATGTCAATGCCGCTGTTCACCGACCTTATCTTTCCTGCAATGTTCAACCGCTTCAAGCACTGTGACACTGACCTGTATGACTCGCATATCCGATCTTCGATGAGCGAGTTGAAAATCATTTTCAGCGGCAGCGGGTCGCCATGCCTTCTTTTCAAAGTTCGGAGCACATCAAGGACTTCTTCTGTTTGTTCCATCAAATCACAGGTCGCACGGGTTTGAATTGAGTATGGGAAACACCCACAGAATATAAAATTGGGAAAGAACAAATAAATCGTTTTAGCTAGAAAAAAAGATATTTTCGACTACGAACGTGAAGAGTGTGAAGGTGTGTAAAGTGTGCGCACGCTTAATAATTTAAAAAACTAAAATTAATTTGATATCCTATGTTGGTAAAAGACGTGATGAACAAGAATGTTGTGGTCGCTAAATCCGATGTGACAATAAGAGAAGCTACCAAAGTCATGAACAAGTTCCGCATAGGCAGTCTAGTCGTGCTGAAGGAGGAGAAAATCGTCGGAATAGCTACGGAGAGAAACGTGCTGGAAGCGGTTGCAAACGGAAAAGATCTGGACGCAACGCCAATCGAAGAGATAATGACAAAGAATGTGGTTATAATCGATCCGGACCAGACTGTAGAAGCGGCAGTGGACCTTATGGTGCAGCATAAGATAAAGAAGTTGCCTGTTGTGGAAGACAAAAAACTCAAGGGAATAATAACTGCAAGCGATATAGTCGTTGTCGAGCCGAAGCTTATAGCTAGCGTGGCTAACCTGATTTCTATGAAGCTTCCTGGCTACCGCGGCGGATAGAACAGACAAAAAAAGCAATGGGTGAAGCCGTGATTTATTATGCAAGCTAGAATATTTTGCCCGAAGCATAGCAAGCTGAGTTTGGACGATGTTGTAATTAAAAACGGGGTTCCGATTTGCAGGAAGTGTCAGTCTGTTCTCGAGTTCAGAAAAATCAAGCCGCGAAGAGTTGAAAAACCTGTCAAGAAAAGAAAGAAAAAGTAAGGGGGGCAAAGTTTGCCCGAAATGCAAAAGTACACAGCTGAATTTTATGCCATGGCTTGGTCTGATATATGAATGCCGGAAGTGCGGTTGGCGCGGGCCCGTGGTTGTGGGTGAAAAGAAAAGAATCAGCCGCAGCCGTAAGATTTAGCCCATTGTTCGTTTGCGAATTCGCTTCGGCTGCAAAAATCTGATAAAATGTGCGCGTGTCCTGCACTGAGAAGTTCTTTGTTCAAATTTATCGAGCCGCAATAAACTACTGCAATGATGCGCCTGTGGCTTCTAGAGATTTGCAGGTCGTCCTCGTCCACCACAACATCCGAGCCAATCGGACATATGCGCTCGACAAATTGTTTTGCAGCATCATATCCGCCCGCTTGTTTTTCTGGTGTGTTTATCAACGCTAGCCTGACGGTCTCGCCGCTTATTTCCAATGTGTCACCGTCCACTGCTTTTTCAATCGTGCCGTAGAAACATCTGGCTTCGCCTCTGCATTTGCTTGGCTCAGACGGCGATTGCATAAACAGAAAATAAACTAAGAGCGAAGCTGCTATAACAACCAAAACTACAAAAATTTTTTTCTTCATTAATTTGTTTGAAGCGCGGGCAGTAGAAAATCTTTATTCAAAACTGCAAGTGGTTGTAAATTGAGATTGATTAAACTTTTTCCGGAATTATCGGCGGGCGTTCCTCTGTTAGTAAATTAAGATAGGCATGCACTCTAAACAAGTAAGTTATATACATCTTTACAAAGTTGTGCAGTAATTTATGACGTTTGCCGAATATTAAAATGTTGAACCAAAGAATAAGCTGTGCAAGTCCTGCAAGAATCCCAAATATCCACAAAACCACTGCTATGGGTATTGCGTATATTATTCTTACTAGCAGCTCAAGCCGTGATGCTTTTTCTTTGTAAGTTATTTTTGATTTTACACTTTTCATAAAATTATTTTGTTTCTGCGCAGGTTTAAACTTTCAAAAACTGTTTTAATCTTGTCTGCTCCTTCAGGTTTTTAAGCAACTCGCTCTTCCTTATCCATCTTCTGCCAACAATCATCCGGCTGCATATCCTGTTTATGACCTGTTGCATCGTATCGAACCTTTCAAACGGTTTGTCGAAAGCTCCGCGCACAGTCTCGCGCAACTGCCAGATCCCAAGCGGCGCATAATATTCCGGACGAACTTCACGCACGATTAGCACTGCCGCCTGTCGCTTGATTGTATCAAGATACTCACCGACTGCCAGCCGCCCGCTGTAGAATGCACCCTGTGTTTTGCTTGCATACGTTTTTCTCAGCCGGTTGCCTTCATAATCCGATCCTATTTTCGGCCACGACGAATCAACGTCCCACGACTCGACAAGCTCATACTCGTATGGTCCTGGGATCAGAAGAATTTCGTAATGGTTGCCTATGTATTCATTGTGGAAAAGTCTTATTTCGCCAAGATGCTCGTTCCGCTTGACGCGGTTGATTATTGATTTGCCAAGTATGTCATCAACAGCAGTGATTCCCCATCTTGTCGGCACAAGCTTCCGCTGGAACCGCACACCGAGCAGGCCTGACGAGAATATTTTTTGTATGCGGCTTACAGGAAGCCCATACTTGTACAGACGGGCAACAGCATCCTGCGCTTTCATGTCTGTATCAGACACAAGATAATCCACTTTCCTCTCAATCTTCGGATTCTCTGTCAGTCGTATCTTCTCGATAGTAGCAGGGCTCCCTATCGGCTTTCCCCAGCTGTTGAAATCCATCTTGAACTTCGGCTGCTTCTTCAGTTGAACTTCCACATCGGCCGGCCTCTTAGACATAGCGACTTCCTGCGTGGTCTCCATGAATTTTCCAGAAGGGCGCTTTATGGGTGACACGAAACGTGAATAAATCATCTGGCCGCGGAAGTTCAATATGTCCTCTATGCTCGCTTCGCTTGCATACCATCTCTCTGGAGAATCAAGCATAACAGCGTCTTCCGTTTTATGATGAACGGGCGGCGCAAGCACGCCAACGTAAACTTTAGGGTAGCCGAACCTGCCGACGAACACGCTTGGCGGAGATGTGCCTGTGAAATCCTTAGAAGCCTCAATAACCGATTTCCAGAATTTTACTTTGTCCAAGGCCTTGCTGTAGTCCACTTC
>CAZSGV010000001.1:0-32316 GCA_964606565.1 uncultured archaeon | reverse complement strand
TTCCACAATATTCAACTATCTGATTTTATAGAATTGAAGAAATAAAACGATTGAAACAAGACTTCCGATGTCGGCCTATTTTTGCTTGTTTTCTTTGTCTTCTTTTCGTTTTTTAAGCTCTTCCTGCAGTTTGTTTAGACCTTTTATCTGCATGCCCTGAGCAGAGAACGCTTCTTCATTGACTTGGCCATGTTTTTCGATGACTTCTGATGTGGGAACATCCCCGATTTCCTTCGCGCAATCCTTGCAGATTGTAACGATCTTCTTTGTCTCTTCGTCCCCAGCTGAAAAAACGATTTTGTCTTTTCCGCATATCATGCATTTTCCCTCGTACGTCGGCGATAGTTTGATTTTCATAAGGATTATTTGTTTTTTTAAAAATAAAGGTCTGTTCCTGAAAAAAATTGAAAAAAAAAGATGGAAAAAATAAAAAAAATTTCAAAAAATTTTTAGATATCTTTATATTCAGGTCCGACAAATTATTATTATAAAACACTGAGGTGTAAATGGTGGCAAGAAAAAAGAAGAAAGCAAAGAAGAAGAAGAAGCGATAAAAGTTGACCTTTCTTTAATTTTTTAATTTTTCCTTTTTATTATCTTTCAAGCGGATTTATCCATGTTCGCCCTTTCTGTTTTTTTAAAAACTTGAGACATTTCTATAAAATTAGAAATCTATATAAAATCAAATCTATATATTAACAGCACTAATAAAAACTAGAGGCGTGTGGCTTTATGCATAAGGTTCTTCTTGACAAGACTGGCGAAAAAGTGCTTTTGTTGGGGAACGAAGCGATTGTCAGAGGCGCGCTTGAATCAGGCGTGCAATTCGCGTCGACTTATCCTGGAACGCCTGCATCGGAGATCGGCGACACTTTTTCAAAAATCGCAAAAGACTCCGGGGTTTATTTCGAATACAGTACGAACGAAAAGGTTGCTTTTGAGGCAGCTGCTGGCGCAGCGTTTTCCGGTATCCGCTCGATGGTTTCTTTCAAGCAGTTTGGGCTAAACGTGGCATTTGATTCCATATCGCCTGTGGCGTACGTTGGCGTAGAAGGTGGTATGGTTGTTGCTGTTGCAGACGACCCGAGTGGATGGAGCAGTGCACAGAGTGAACAGGACAGCCGTTACTTGATGAGGACAGCACACATGCCTGTTATTGAACCGTCGAATGCACAGGAATGTATAGATTTTGTAAAGATTGCCTTTGATTTATCAGAGCGGTTTAAGATTCCTGTTTTCATTCGATTGACAACACGAATCAGCCATACGCGCGGTGTTGTCACACTCGATAAAATTGTGAAAGGTAGTAGAAGAGCTAAGTTTGTAAAAAACTTTGACAAATACTACAACCTTCCCCCGAAGATAATCAAGATGCACGAGGACATCAGCAAAAAAATCGAAAGGATAAGAACAGAGGTTTCGGAAACCAGCGAATTGAATCATATTGTGAACGAGAGCGCGCTTGGCAAAAGCAGGCTGGGCGTGATAACTTTTGGTGTATCATTCAATTACGTGATGGATGCCATGCGTGACCTGGACATTGAGCTGCCTGTGCTTAAACTTGGTCTGACTCACCCGCTCCCAGAAAAGAAAATAAAAGATTTCATAAAAGGACTTGAATCGGTCATGATTGTTGAGGAACTCGAACCTGTTTTGGAAAGGGAATTGCAAGCTCTGGCAAAAGAAGCAAATCCGAAATTGAAGATTCTTGGAAAGGGAAAAACAAAAGAATGCGGAGTGGAAAAATATTTTTCAGTTGCTGGCGAGTACACTCCAGAGCTTGTTATAAGTGCATTGTCAAAAGCTGTGAAGAAAAAATTAGAATTTGATTATGATGCACATATGAAAAAGTTCGACAAGCTGAAAATCACGCGGCGCTTTCCAGTACTTTGCCCAGGGTGCCCGCATCGAGCGACTTTTTACGCGCTCAAAAAAGCTGCTGGTTCAGATGCTGTGTTCGGCGGTGATATAGGCTGTTATTTGCTCGGCGTGTTCCCGCCTTTCAAGATGCAGGACTTCGTGCTGTCCATGGGTGCGAGTGTGGGAATCACGCATGGCATAAAGAAGGCCGAAGTCTTAACAGGTACCAAGCAGAAAGTGATAACAGTTATTGGCGATTCAACATTCTTCCACGCAGGAGTTCCAGCTCTGATAAACATGGTGTACAACAAATCCAATGCGCTGGTCGTTGTGCTTGACAACCGTATAACTGCTATGACCGGTCACCAACCAAACCCGGGTATGGGTGTGACAGGAATGGGTGAGCCTGCTGAACAGATAAAAATCGAAGACATAGCTCATGCGTGCGGTGTTAAGAATGTGAAAGTCGTGGACCCGTACAACCTTAAAGAAATGGAAAAGACAGTAAAAGAGTTCTTGGAAAACGACACTGTATCTGTGATTGTTGCCAAACACAGATGTTATCTGCTTGATTATAGGGACAAACGTAAAAGTGGAATAACGACTTTTGAAATTGTGGGCGAGCTTACAGATGAGGAAAAGAAAGTTTTGAAGGAATACGCCTGCACTGCCTTTTACGAAGATGACAAGGGCGACATCCAAATCGACGAAACTATGTGCTGGGGATGTGCTTCATGCTCGCAGTTAATCGAAGCAGGCAAAATAAAACCGAGAAAAAAAGAGGCGGAAAAGAAATGACAGAAAACGCGAAAGAGTTCAATGTCGTGGTCATAGGCGTTGGCGGCCAAGGATTGCTTACGCTTGCTGGTATAATAACAGAAGCCGCGCTCAAGCAAGGCTACGACGTGAAAATGTCCGAACTTCACGGCCTTTCGCAGCGTGGTGGTAGCGTGCCTTGCCAGATTAGGTTCGGCGAAAAAATATACTCTTCGCTTGTCAAGCCTGGCGACGCTGACCTTATAATTTCACTTGAACCTCTTGAAGCTTTGCGATCAGCGAAGTTTGCATCTTCGAGCAAGACAACAATAATAATGAACACTCATAAAACAGTACCCATGTCTGTTATGGTTGCAAACGAGAAATATCCGTCGCTCGACGATGTGAAAAAACAATTAAAAGATTTCACCAAAGAGGTAATCGACGTGAATGCCACCGACACCGCGGTGAAAGAGACAGGAACAGCTGTGACAGCAAACATATACATGCTCGGCATTGCCAGCGCGCGCGGGCTGATTCCGATAAAGAAAGACGTGCTGCTAGAAGCGATAAAGGATACAGTACCGCCAAAATATTTCGAGATGAACAAAAAGATTTTTGAATCTGCAAGTCGCTAATTGCCTCTTACTATTTAAGCGTATTATGAGAAACTCAAAACCTGTCAATGAACAAGTGCAGGCTATAGCTTGAAAACACAATGAAAAACCAAAGCAGAAAATTCTCTATTGAAAACTGAACGAACGCCATGATAATCGCAGCCAAAACAAAAGAAAACAAAACGGAAAATTTAAACGTGTGGGCAATGCCACGGTGCTTTGTCGGAATGTACTTCAAAATAAGATATAACAAAGCAAAATAAATCGGCGCATAGTACCACGTGTTTGTGTAAAATAAAAGATATGTTCCAACTACTACAGCGGCAACGGCGAAAGAAACCACGTCTCGTATTTTTGACCTCCTCATGTCGATGTCCGGAAAAAGGGAGGTGAATACAATAAGAACAACGACTGTGACTATGCTTTCAACGCTCAATTGAAAATTCGTGAAATAAAAAATCGAAATCCAAGCTATAACGAGAAAAAGGGAAAAGATGAAATGGGTTTTCCAATCAGGCATGCTATTACTCCAGAACAATTCTTGCATCCACAGCGATCGCGCCTTTCTGCAGAACAATAATCGGGTTTATGTCGAGCTCCGTTATGTTTTGGTTTTCATTCAGCAGCTTCGAGACTTTCATCAGTATCTCTGCGAGCACATTCGTGTCGTACTTTTTTCCCCGAAACCCAGTAAGAATTTTGTATCCTTTTGTCTCCTTCATCATCTCCTCTGCATCTGTCTTTGTTATCGGGACTACGCGGAATGAAATGTCTTCAAATGCCTCAACAAATATCCCACCAGGTCCAAAAGCGATGGTCTGACCGAACTGCGGGTCCTTCTTCCCGCCAATCATAATATCCTGACCGCCGTTTATTGCCTTTTGAACAAGAACTCCATCGACTTTTGCCTTTGCTTTTTTCATGTTTTTCAAGATATCGTCAAACGCTTGCCGGGTTGTTTCTTCGGACCGGAGATTGAGGGAAACCGCGCCCACATCAGTCTTGTGCGTGATCTTTTTTGAGATTGCCTTCAAAACAACAGGGTAACCGAGCTTGCTTGAGAATTTAATCGCGTCTTCCTTTTTTTTCACAACTTTGTAACTCGCAACAGGTATTTTGTAGCTTTTCAACACTTCAAAGGATTCGTCGATTGTCAAAAGCTTTCTGCTTTCTTTCTTGGCTCTGTTGAAAACCGCTTTTGGACTCGTTGACATGCGTTCACTCCCATATTCCTTATTTCCATACTCTTTTAACTACTCTGCCTATAATAGTATTTTCCAAGTTGCTTATGTATCCTTTTCTTTCGAGGTACGCTAGTGCGATAAATCCGACTATGCCAACTGCAAACACAATATCTATGCCAGCGCCCAATGAGACTATGAGCCCGCCAGCCAGACTGCCTGCGTATGCCAAGAATAGCGTTCGCGGAATCGCACCAATCACGGTTGTAATGAAATATTCACGAAAGCTTATGGATGTAACACCGCTCACATAACTTATCAGGTCAAATGGAATCACAGGAATTAGGCGCGTGAAAAGTATTGCTTTTGCGCCGTTTTTTGAAACCCATGTGTCAACACTATCTATCCACTTTTCACCAATCATCTTTACAACAACAGGCCTGCCACCGCGCTTTGCTATGAAAAACGCAATCACCGAGCCGATTATAAGACCCGCACCGCCGAAAACAAGGACATCGTATATATTCATAACAGCGCCTGCGAACAGCAGCAGCGCCTCGGACGGTATTGGCGCAATAATCGTTTGCACTATCATCACAGCTGTCAGACCGAGCTTTCCATACGTTTCAACCAGCGCAACCAAAGCAGTTTCAAACAATCTTTTCACATCCGCATTCAAAATTTAAGTTTGAACTTGAAATAGCCCCGAGCGGATTCGAACCGCTGTCCCGAGGTTTCTTCCGTTTCCTCATCTCGAAATCAGCGCTTTAGACGCATGAGTCAAGTCCAAAGCCTCGTATGCTTGGCCACTACACCACGGGGCTGTGTTTTTGCATTTTAATTTTCTATAAAGATAAATCGGTGTTGCTATTTAAATTTTACAAATTTGTGCGATTCAAACAACTAGACCTGCTCTAAGCGCAGCTGCTTTTTCTTTACCCATTAGAAACTCGACTATTGCCAGAGCGAATTCTATTGATGTGCCCGGACCTTGCGATGTGATTATGTTGCCGTCTACGACTACGCGATCGCCACGCGGATAGGATAATTCCTTTTCCAAGCCTGGATAGATTGTCGCCTTGCGGTTGTTGAGTATGCCGGCCTGCATAAGAAGACGGGGAGCGTAGCATATTGCTGCAACAATCTTGCTGCGTTCGTTGAACTGTTTTATCATGTCTATTATGACTTTTGATTTTCCCAAAGTCGCACAAGCGTGGCCACCGCCCGGCAGCACAATACCATCATAATCGTCTGCTTTCACAGAGTTCAGTCGTTTGTCCATCATCACACGCACGCCATGTCCGCCGGTTATCACGCTACCTACAACGCCGACCATATCCACGCCTATGCCGGCTCCGCGCAGCACACTCATAACTGAGAACGCCTCTATTTCCTCAAAACCATCAGCAAAAGGTACCATTAGTCTCATTCCAAATTCCCTCCTATACTTTATATCAATTGGAAGTTTAGATATTAATTTTAGAGTTGAAAAGTAAAAGTAATTATGAATATCACAGCATTAGGCATACAGCTCAATGATTGGGCGAATTCTACTGTGGATTCGTTGGGTTATCTCGGGATATTCATTGTCAGCTTTGTAGGCTCGTCAACAATAATCTTCCCGATACCGGCTTTTATAATAGTCCCTGCAGCAGCGGCACTGCCATGGATGAACCCGTGGTTTGTCGGTCTGTCTGCTGCTTTTGGAGGAGCACTTGGCGAGATTACTGGATATGCGCTCGGCAAAGGCGGTGGTAAAGTCATAGAGAAAAAATACAGCGAACACATGAAAAAATACAGGAATTGGTTTAAAAAGGACAATATCTTTATTTGGATTGTGATTTTTGCAGCAACGCCATTGCCTGATGATGTGCTCGGTCTCATATGCGGCATGTTCAACTACGATTTTAAGAAATTCATAATGGCGTCTGTGCTAGGCAAATGTATACTGAACCTGCTACTTGCTTTCGCAGGCTTTTACACAATACCTTGGGCACTGAGACTTCTTGGCATAAACATATAAAATCTGGTGTGATGAATGTTGCGTTCCTATAAACAGGTGATTGTTGTCAGAAAAGATTTGAAATTAGGAAAAGGCAAGCTGGCTGCTCAAGTAGCGCATGCTTCTATCGGGTCTATGAAAAAAGCCAGAAAAAGAGTTGTCAAACTGTGGGAAAGCGAAGGGTCGAAAAAGGTTGTTTTGAAAGTCAACAGCTTGCAGCAGTTAAAAAACATTAGAAGAAAGGCGGCTTATTCAAAATTGTCGAATTTCATTGTGAGTGATGCAGGACTCACACAAATAAGGGGCGGCACGATAACTTGCTTGGCTATAGGGCCTGCAGCTGAAGATAAAATAGACAAAATAACTAAGAATTTGAAGTTGCTTTAGCAATTTACATAACTTTCAAGGCTTTCAAGCGTGGTCAGGCCTTGGAAAACATACTCTTCATCGATTATTACCGCAGGGAATTTTTCTATATCGTAATGCCTTAAGAGCAGATTAACAGTATCCAAATCTGAGTCAGCAGTTAGCGGAATCAGCATCATGCTCCTCCCGCATTTTTCCTTAAGGTCGAGCAAAATCGTAGATTGAAGTTGGTTTTCTATTTTTTCCCCGTTGGCCAATTCTTTTCTTCTAGACAAATGGACTACATTGGAATAATCAAAATTGCATTTTTCCTTCAGCTCGATTGAATTAAGCCAAAATTGGAATTGAAGCAAAACATACCTTCTCCATTGCTGCTCAGCCTCAGGTGCAAAGGTTGTTGCTTCTATTTTCTCCTCGATTTCTTTGCCGTAATTGTAAATTTTATCGTTGTAAGCAAGGTTTTCTTCAAAAGCCGCATCGCACTGCTCTTCTCCAAGCTTTCCTATGTAGATGTTTAACAGCCTTGTGTCCTCCCATATTATTTCGCTCTCGGCCAAACCCTTCGTTATTTCGCTTACTCTGAGGCTGTCTATCAACAACCCAATCATGACCCCTATCATAAAAATAAAGACTGTTAAAACAATCGATCTCCTGTAAACATTCATTTTGTGAGCCACCTTCTTTCTCCTTTATAATATTTGTAAATTCCATGTAAAGTAACAAGCGGGAATAATATTGGATATATAAAAAGAAATAAAAGAATGTCACGGCGCCTTATCTTAAAGTTGTGCAAGCTGATCGAAATCTTAAACAACATCAAGGCTAGAAAGAAAACGATCGCTCCGATAATTATATTCAAGTCCACATAGTAGGCAAATCCAATCCTTGCGAACGGGTTCAGCCCGAGCGAGACGGCCCCGGATGTGTACGAAAGAAACTCGAATGCTCTCACTACGAGCAGATAAAGGAAAATGCCTATTCCCAATATCGACGCAGAGTAACCAAAAAGATAAGTCGGCACTAAAAAGCTGCCTACAGCATAATGTTTGTTTCCTATGGTTGATTTATACTTGGATAAAGTCTGGATTCCACCGATTGCCCATCTGACCCTCTGTCTCCACCATCTTCTAAACGAATTCGGATATAGGCTATAGACAAACGCGCCAAAAGCCATCCTGATTTTATACCCGTTTTTTAATATCCTCCAAGCGATTTCAACATCCTCTACCAGATTTTTTTCGTCAAACCCGCCCAATTTTTTCAAAATGTTTTTTCTATAAACGCTTAGCGGGCCGGGTGTCACCTGGATGACATTCGCATATTCTCCCAATTTTCTTGTTGCAGCAATTACCATAAGCTCGATCTCTTGCATCCTCTCCCAAAGATTCTTTTTTTTGCTGCACAAAATATGGGAAGTAACAGCAGCCACATTGTCGCTGTCAAAATGTTCCATGCATTTTTTCAAAGCATCTTTACCCAGAAAACTGTCGGCATCCATCACAGCGATAAATTCGTGCTTTGCTTTTTTGATCCCGAAGTTCAGGGCAGAGGCTTTTCCGCCGTTTTTCTTAGTGAAAACCTTTATCCGCTTTAATTTGAATTTCTTTACTGCGCTTTTTGCTGTCTCATAGGTCCTGTCCGTGCTCCCATCATCCACAACAATGACTTCAAGCTTGTTTCTTGGATAGTTTATGCTTTTTAATTTTTTCAGAGTTTCTTCTATGATATCTTCTTCATCATAGGCAGGTACGATCAAGCTGATAGTGGGCATGGTTTTGACTGTGCTTTGCAAAAAAATGTTTTCCTTGTTTTCAAACCAAAGATTGAGATGGAATACTATAAAAAACGTTCCAAAAAACAGCAAAATCAGATATATTATTTGAAATATCATTTTATCAGCTAAGATTGATTTACCAGCTAAGATTTATATTCAACAAAAGAATTAAAAAGGTTATTTTATTTTTAAGGTTCGTAAATTGTAATATGCGCTTGAGCATTGTAATACCAACATATAACGAAAAAGATAATTTACAAACTCTTCTGAGTAGAATCTTTTCGGTCTTTGACAAAAATGACATAAAGGGGGAGGTTATAATAGTTGATGATAGCTCTCCTGATGGCACTGGTGCCTTAGCAGAAAAACTAAGGGAAAAATACAAAAGATTAAGGGTTATACATAGAAAAGAAAAACTTGGATTATCTTCTGCTGTGCTTGACGGGTTCAAAGCGTCCAAAGGTGATGTCCTAGGAGTTATGGATGCTGATTTAAGCCATCCGCCAGAAATTATTCCAAAAATGTTTGAAGAAATTAAAAACGATGCAGACTTTGTTATTGGGAGCAGATATGTCAAGGGGGGTAAAATTGTTGGTTGGTCTTTCTACAGAAAAGCTGTTTCAAAAGTTGCAACTTTTCTAGCAAGGCCTATTACGAAAATAAAAGACCCCATGTCCGGTTTCTTTTTAATAAAAAAAGTATGTCTCGAAGGAATAAAATTTAATCCGAAAGGGTTCAAAATATGTTTAGAACTTGTTGCAAAAGCGAAATATGACAAAATAATCGAGCTCCCAATAAAATTCACAAACAGAAAGGAAGGTAAAAGCAAAGCGAATATCAGAGAATATTATAACTATTTAGTACATATATTATCTTCACTTGTTTATGAATATAAATAAAAAGTTATTTTAAACCTTTGTTTCCTCAAGGACTAACAAAACTCATTGGATTACTCAAGATCAATTCCCAAGACAACCATCAAAAACTTCGTTGTTGCCAAATCCAAATCATCAAAAGTCTCACCAGATATGTAAGTGACATGCCCCTCATTGCGCACGGCCGTTTCGTTTGCATATATGGGATGCACAAGAGCTATTATCGGGTTTTGTATTTTTCCAGGCAGGTATGCATATTGGTCAACTGCCTCTGCATTAAATGTTGGTATATTGGGTGTCTTCCCTTCAATGTCTGTCCCAAGCAAATTCGTATAAGCAATTTTCATTTTATATGTTATCTCAAAAGCCTCTGTTGCATAATAACCATATTCGCCTACGTCTTTGTAGACTATTGTTACATTGTCAACTAAGGTGTGCATTGTGTCAAGATACACCTGCGTCTCGCCAGGATAAACAGGGACTTTGTCCGCTTTGCGCAGATCAGAACGGAAATTAAGCACCATACCACCGTAGTTCCAAGTCTTTATCGGTTTCGGATAAAAAAACACATAATAAAAAAGAAAACCGGTTATGGCCAACAAAGCCACTACTAATGTCACATTCCTTTTTGAAAGCTTAATTTTAATTTCCATTTAATACCATCTTCTAAGCTTGTGCTTTACTTTTTTATAGATTTTTCCTTTCTTATAGATTTTGGTATACCTATAATTAACGCTTAATTTTAAAAAAAAGAAAAAAAGAAAAAGTTGTCAAACTTTTTCTTCGGACTGCGTAAATTTACCAGACTGCGTGAGCCTACACTTCTGTAACAGTCGGCGCTCCAACTGTACCAGTGACTTCGACTGACGCACCTGTTAGGTCTGCCAGTTTAGTGTCATACAGCTGCAACGCAGATGTTGCTACGCGTGTATCGGCTGCGCGTGTTCCGGCAACTACTAATGCTACTTTGCCTGTTGCGAATCCGTCGTCTATAGCCTCGATGAGACCGAAGTCTCTGCCTGGCCATGAATCACATGTGTAACCGAATGTGCCAGCTGTGGCCAATTCAGCTACCAGATCGTTGATACATGGTCCGCCGACCAAGATAACGTGTTTCGCTGTTTTCAAAGCAGACATTTCTGTGTCTAGTTTTGCTATTGCTGATGTTATCGGTATTGATGGATAGTCTGTGTATGAGACTTCGCTTCCTGCTGTGGTGCCTCCTAGCTCACCAATGTACATCTTCGCGTACAGAACTTGTGCCGGTACTTTTACCTTCACCTGATCTGAACCTGTATATGAACTTGGTGCTACTACGATGTTTCCAGAGTCTGAAACTACATCCTGCACAGTCTTTCCAGCATCTGCCAGCGTTGCTGTTCCATCAGTGTTTGCCGAATAGACTTGAACGTCCTTCGTCTCAGCACTTGTGGTTGTAAACAGTCTGAATTCTGGCGCTGCCGTTGCAGACCATGTTGTTGTTTTGTTCACGTAGTTGATTAATATTGAGTCGTTGTATGCACCTGAAGCTGTCTTACCAATGTAGAAGTTACTGAAATAGCTGGCTCCGCCTGTTCCAACGCCGTTGACAGTAGTACTCGTGCCGGAATATGTCTCATTTGACACATTCAAGAACAGATATTGTCTGTCACCAGCGGTTGCTCCATTGCTGTAGCTTATAGTGAAGTTGAATTCAAGAGTCACAGATGTATTTGCACCAATGTTCAGACCAACTAGCTTATAGTAAGGAGTAGCTTCATCTATATCCACTCCGATTCTGTTGTTCACAGAATCCCAGAATCCTATCATCACTGGCTGACTTCCATTAGCAAGAGTGTAGTTGAACAGAACGTACGCTTTGTCGTATCCGTTAGATCCATTAACTATGCTGCCAGGTACACTTGATGCTATCTCTATACCGTTTAGGTTTGCAGCTGCTTGTGTAGTGTTAGTCGCTCCTGTCATACCATCGTCCCAGTAAACGGTCTTTCCAGTCACTGGTTTGAATGTCAGCTCAGTCCATGTGTCATAGTTCCAACCTATGAAACCAATCTTTCCATAGCTTGCGGGCAATGAAACAGATGGATCCGCATCGGTCATTTTGATGTACTTTGTTGTTGAAGGTTTGTACACGACTTCTATTTTGTCGTCTACTGCTATGTCCCCAGATGCCGTAGATCCTGATATCTCTGTTGCTTGTATGCACCATTCAGTCTCTCCTGGGAATTTGTAGTCGCTTGTACCAGTTCCACTTATATCACAACTTGCCGGATAGGTTTTTTCTACAGCGTTGATCTCGCCGACAACTATGTCGGTTCCAACTACTGTACCATCCGTCAGCGCTCGAACAGCTGTCACTTTGATTGTCAAGTCTAATGCTGTCAGCGTTTTGTCGCTGTCATCATTAATGACCTCAGTAGCAACCGTATTACCAGATGAGTCCTTAACTATTACTCTTGCCCATGTACCTCCGCTGTCGCCAAGGTCTGAATAGACAGAGTAATCTTCATACACAACTGGTGTGGTTGCAGTAGCTGTTCCAACAGATCCTGCCAACATCTTCAATTGGTTAGCTCCAATACCAACTATTTGGAAGGTCTGACCGAGTAGTACGACGTTGATCGGATATGTGTATTCTGGACTAGTCAAAGTACCTAAATTGGATTTAGATGTAAGGTTTATTGCTTTCTTGAACACATACTGATATTTCAAGACATTGGTCGGAATTACCATCGACTGAGTGCCGTTAATTCCTGTTGTTCCAAAGTCGTGGCTAGTATATATGAGATCATCACCCAAATTGATGGTTTCATAGTAATCGTAATTACTGCCAGCCCAACTGTATGTGCCTGTTGTAAGTTTGCTCATGTGGAAGCTTCTTAGTGATCCTGGGAAGAAGTCATCCAGATAGCCTCTGGTTATTGTTATTGTGTCTTTTGAGACTCCATCGACACTGACAGCCGCACCTGGACATGATTCAGTCGTAGTTGCCTCACCGACTTCTGCAAGTCTTGAAGCAAGGTCAACCGCGCCTACCACGTCGTCGACTGCAGCATCTGAGCCTATTACTACGTACGCGTCCAAAGTCCCGTCAGATCCTGCTAGGAAACCTGGATAGTCTCCCAATGCAGTTGCTGCCAGAACCGGACTTGTTACTGTTAGTAGTGCCATTAACGCAGTCATAAATCCTGCGATTAATTTTTTCATTTTTTATCTTACCTTTTTTTTCCTTAATCACAGCAGTTTTTCGCCAACTGAGCTTGCGCTCGGAAGTCGATAACCCACTGTGCTTGGGATTTTCTAAAATAAAATTTGCTTTACACGGTATATAACACTGTAATGAAACAATTTACGAACTTTTGAAACTGTTTCATCGAAGCTTTGTAAACACAATAATACCATATTCTAATACTTCTAATAGTTCCTAAACGTATTTAAAGCCTTTATTAACAAGAATAAAGGTTTAAATAGCTTATATTGTGCCGATTTTGTTGTTTTTCTAAAAACAGCTGTGAAACGATTTTTTAGACCTTTTCAAGATGTGGAAAAATTAAATTTTCAATTTCTTTTTAACTATCTTTAGTCTGTTCGTTCTTCCTCTTCTCTCTACTTCTATAAGCCCGCGTTTTGCTAAGTTCTTAACTACGCGGCTTACTTTGGCTTTTGAGAAATTTGTAAGTTGTACTACTTGTTTTTGTTTAACTTCGCCTTCTTTTGATATTATGTCCACCACCTTACGCTCATATTCGTCCAAAACCGACAGAACCACGCTCTCAGACCTTCTCAAATAGCGCACAAAAATAAAACCTAAAACAACAGCGAAGCTTGCGCCTAGAAGAACAAAGTGCCTCATCCTAAGCTGGAACCATGGTGGGGTTTTGACTTGTTCATAAAGAACTTCGAATTTCAGTCCTTCTGTTTCTGGAACATTGTAAAGTGTCCATACCACAATTATGCTATCGCCCAATATGTGTGCAGACGCGCTTTTCGGGTACGAAAGTATGCTGGAGCTTATGTCTTCGCCTACCAGAAGAGTTCCTTGCGGAAGCTTTAGTGTTGTAGAAATTTCCGTTGCATACGCATTCGGGCTTAGATCTCCGCTAAAATAAAATTTCTCATCAAGTGTTTTCACAAAATCGCTTGTTGTAAAATTTATTTGCAATTCTTTCTGAGTCTCAGTAAGGTCCATAATGCAGTTTATTGAGCTTGTGCCACTTACACGCACATTACAATCAACCGGTCCAGCATTACTCGTGGCTTCAAAGTTTTCAATACGACCGATAATATCGAATGAAAAGGTTTCTTCCGCTTCTTTAAAAGTTATAACAAGTTTGACATCACTCTTGCCCTCGTCATCAAGTGTTATATCTATTTTATAGAATTGTATGCCCTGATTTGCAGAAACAAGAACTGGCATAAGCGCGAGAAAAGTAGAACTAACGAAAATCAATAGTAGCAAAATATTAATCTTGCTTGCGACATTAGTTAAATCAACAGATGGTTTTCTAAATATTTTCACATTATTCACGGTCAGCTCACAATATAAAATGTGTTACACTAACTTATTTATTCTTAATGATTACTTTAACTGCTCTGAAAGCTTGAAACGATCTGAAACAATTTGAAACCGATTGAAACAATTAGGAAGCAGTATAAAATTGTGGTCGATCCTATGGCCATTCTAATTTTCTATTAGAAGATCTATGTTGGCGCCGCAATTAGGACATCTGTTTTTTACTAGGTTTGTTTTTTCTACGCTGGGACCGAATCGCTTTATCAACAGCTCTCTACAATTGTAACAGTAAGTATTTTCGTCGTCGTGCCCTGCAACATTCCCTATGTACACGTATCGAAGACCCATTTTGCGGGCTTCTGCCACGCATTTTTCCAAAGTCGCAACCGGTGTCGACGGCAATTCCATAAGCTTGTAACTTGGATGGAATTGTATAACATGGAACGGTATAGTCGATCTCAATTTGGTGTTTACATGCTCGGCAAGCTTTCGGCAGAGTTCCACGTTGTCCCCTATTTGTGGTATTATGAGATTTGTTATTTCAAGAAATATTCTCTGTTTATTTATTTGTTTTAACGCAGCGTATATCGGCTTAACATCAGGCACAGACATGAATTTTTTATAGAACTCTGGGTCTAAAGACGCTTTTACGTCCACGACCGCTGCGTCAAGATATTTGGATATTTTCTTGATAGCATCATCAGTTATATAGCCGTTTGTAACAAAGACGTTCATTATATTGCTGCGCTTTGCAAGCTTGGCAGTCTTATATGCGAATTCGAAGAATATTGTCGGCTCTGTATAAGTGTAAGCTATGCTTTTGCAGTTGTTCTTCTCGGCCAGCTTTACTATGTCTTCTGGCGTGTATTTTTTGCCAGGTACGCTTTTTGCTTGTTCGTCTACACTTTGGCTTATTTCCCAATTGTCGCAAAACTGGCATCTGAAATTGCATCCGGCTGCGGCAATTGAAAGAGACTTGGAACCTGGATAAAAATGGAAAAACGGTTTTTTCTCTATAGGATCGACATTGACAGCAACAAGCTTGCCATAATTCAGCGTATAAAGAACATTGTCTTTATTAACGCGGACAAGACAGAAACCTCTTTTGCCTTTTGAAATAAAGCAATGCCTAGCGCAAAGGTTACACCTTACGCCATTCCTTTCCTTCTCCCACAGCATAGCCTCGTGCATCTTTTCTTTAGCCATCATGAATCGCCTTAAGCATGCTTAAATAAAAGTATTAGCTGTTGAAAATCAAACAAGCTCCGCACTAGCAAACCACCAAAGTTAAATATTATATTGGCTCTTCATAGTAATATACATTAACTACGTCTCAGTTGTGCCTCAGTGGCTTAGTTGGTAGAGCATCCGCCTCGTAAGCGGAAGGTCGCGAGTTCGAATCTCGCCTGAGGCTTAAAGCAACAACGGAGGTACAAAAATGGAAATAATATTACATGTTGCAGGCAATAACTATGCAAAACTGAAAGAAAAAATGCTTGCGGACGAAATCGTAAACCGCGCTAGCATTGTTTTCAAGGACGCAAAGCAGTTCGACAAAGAAGGAGGCTATCTTTTCATAGTCACCGGAACTGACGAAAGATGCAAGCGCGCACTAGAGCTAACAAAAGACGAAGAAGGCAACGAATTAGCAACAGAAATAAGCGGCGAAGAGAAAGAAGAAATATTAAAAAAGATAAAAGAAGAAGAGGATAAAGCAATTGAAGGGTTTGGCGGCATATTTGGATAAGCTGTCGTTCATGCTTTAAGCGGACGTAGTCCAGTTTGGTTAAGATACGGCCCTGCCACGGCCGCGACGCGGGTTCGAATCCCGCCGTCCGCATTTTTCTAATTTTCAGGGATGTCATACAAAGCGGATAGAATCGAATAAATAGTGAAAAAGTTATATTCACAATAAACAGAATTTAATTTAGGAGATTTCGCCGAGGGAAAAAAATGGCTGTTTTTGGACGGAAAAAAAAGAAAAAACGTAAAAAGGCTCAAAAAAGAGAGTTTGTCCCGCCTGTTGATGTGCAAAGCATATCTGCAAACATACCAGCCGGTCCTTTGCCAACAGATGTCAAAAAACTGAGACAAATCGAAGATATGTCAGAGGATCTGACACCGGTTTTTGTTAAGATCTCAAAATACAGAGACATATTAAACAGCGTTAACTATGTGAGAATGGGTTTCAACCTGATAAAGAACCAAATAGCGATTTTAAGCAAATTGCAGAAGCTTCAAAAACAAAATATGGAGTTGTTGTATACGGCTTTAGAAAAAGTAAGCACTCAACTGACTAAGCTTGATTCTGATTTCACAAAACCGGTCGATTTTATGAAAGAGGTTTCTGAAATGAAGCTTGAAGATGTAAGGGGTCTGGAAAAGACTATAGGTGATTTGAAATCTCAGATCGAGCAGTTGAGAGGAGACGTTGAAGCGATGTCCTAATATCAAGCATGTGCAAATCTCATTATTTTAAATACTAGTCAGACATTAGTTATTGTCAGCAAAGTTTAGCAGGGGTAGCAAAGCCTGGTTAAATGCGCAGGGCTCAAGATTATAAAATTTCGAGCGCGGACAAAAAGATGACGAAAAGAATGAGAAACCCTGTGGCTTAGTGCCTTCGTGGGTTCGAATCCCACCCCCTGCATTTTAATTCTTGGAGGCTTATAAAAAATTTATGAAAATAATATTTCTAGGAACAAGTGGTTGGTATAGTTCCAAGGCTGGGCTGACAGTTTCTACCTTGATAGATGCAAAAGAAGGCTATATTGTTTTAGATGCTGGTGAAGGGATACAAAAACTTGACAAATATATAACTGATTTCACAAAACCAATATACCTATTTTTGAGCCACTTCCATTTGGATCATATTTATGGGTTTCATATCTTAGACAAATTTATCTTCAAAAATAAAATTCAGGTAATCGGAAAAATCGGGACAAAAAAGATTCTAGACTTGATAGTCAATCAACCGTTCACAAGCAAATTAGAAGACACTCCTTTTAAAGAAACGCGTCTGCACTCTGAAAGTCCAGATAAAAGGGTAATTGAAGTTGAAGAAGGGGAACATGAATATCCGGTAAAATTCAGTTGCGCGCTTTTACCACATTCTGATTTATCGATGGGTTATCGCTTTGAATTAGAAGGAAAAATCATAACGTATTGCACAGACACGGGCCGTTCAGATAAGGCAATTGAGTTAGCGAAGAATGCAGATCTATTTATTTCTGAGTGTGCCTATCTGCCTGGCGAACCCATAAATCTAGACTGGGCGCATATGAACCCAGAAGAAGCTGCAAAAGAAGCAAAAGATGCGAATGTGAAGAAGCTTGTTCTGACGCATTTTGGCGCTATGAGATACGATACTATTGAAAAAAGAAAAGAAACCGAACGTGTTGCAAAAGAAATTTTCAAAAATACTGTTGTTGCATTTGATGATATGGAGATAGAGCTTTGAAGTCTCCTCTTAGAATTAACTGTAACTAACAATAGAAAAATCTAAAAGAAGGTTGGAAAAATTAAAAAATTAAAAAACCAAATTTATTTTTCCAGCAATGTCTCATATCCTATGAATAGTGTTCCTACCAAGGCTAGGATCCATCCAATTGCTGCGAACAGAGTGTCAAGCCATAGACCGCTCACATAGTCATACAGACCTGGTAGAACGGCTACGTTCAATGTTCCTGCAAAGAGGAAGAATACTCCTGCAGCAGCTAGCCACCCAAAGCCTTTTTCAGATTTCCTTCTTACTTTTGCCCATTCGGCAAGTGCTACTGCTAATAGGAACGCTACTCCTAAATCGATTAGCGTTAGTTCGAACATTTTTTTAATTCACCTAAATTAAATTTCGATAAAAAAAGGTATAAAAGCTTTCCTAACATATTTAAGGCATACTCTCAATAAGTGGTAACACGTAAATTTTTGCTTATTTCATTTATTTTGTTTATTTTACTCGGGACTGTTTCTAATTTCTATTTCTTCGATATGACCTCTTGGCTCACGCTCCGCGAAGATTTGACATTGGAATTTCCATAATTTTGTATTTTCATTTTTCAGAAAATCTGGTGTGAGAGCTGCTTTATAACATAGGTTGTATAAAAACTCGTCAATATTCCAATTCTGTTCAATTGAAACTTGCGGGAGCAGAAGACCGCTGTAAGGGTCGTTAGAAATTATCAGACCGTCACGTCCTATTTCGATTTCCTGTTTTAATTCTTCCAAATCTCTTGAAACGAGCACGGGCTCGGTCATCACAGAAATCTCGAAGGTCACATTTTCAAGCTCGTCTTTTGATAATTGTTCGAATCTTGGATCTTGAAACGCAGCCGACACTGCCGCCCGCTGGACGCTTTCGTATAAAGGTGCAGGTGATATAAAACCAATGCATCCGCGAAGCGATTGATCAGAAGTTTTTTTGATTGTAACAAACACGCCATGCTTTTGATTCAATTTTTTATTTTTCGTTTTTTCAGGCTCTGGGCGCTGATTTTCGAAAAATTTCTCTACAGCAGTTCTTGCTACTTTCACAAACAGTATTCCACTTTCTAAATCAAACATATTTACAATTGAGGAAAAAAAGAAATAAAAAGAAATAAAAAATTGTTAAAAATCGTCTAAAGTGCCGTCATCCTCGTCCCAGTCATCGAGTTCTATTTCTTCGATTTTTTTTTCGGTGATCATTTTTTAGTCACCAATTTGCATTTACTGTGTAAAGAGTCAGCAAAGTATTTAAGTTTTTGTTATGACGTGCTCGGATTTACTGAGCGATGATAATTTTTCATTTTTTGTTTGAGTTCTTTTTTATCGAGGAGTATTTTACCATAGCGTTGAATGCACGCACAGCGCGCTCAGGCGTTGGATAGACCGGTATACTGCTTTCTTCAAGTTTTTTTATCATACGTTTTGTAAAGTCGCCGCCTGTTGCACAACAAAGGATTGGTTTGTTATATTTTTTTGAAAGTTCTATTATTTCTTCCACTAAATCTTTGCCGATTGTGGGGAGCTGGAAAAGTGTTATCGCCATTATTCCATCAAATTCTTTCATAGCTTCCGATATTGTTATCGCATATCGTTCGGCGGTTGCATCGCCCGTAAGGTCTATCGGATTGTACAAAGAAACATATGCCGGCATTTTTTTACGCAATATGGTTCTCATTCCTTTACTTGGCTCTTTTAGTTTTATGTTCTCTCTTTCTGCCTCGTCTGTTGCAAGTACGCCGAATCCGCCACCATCTGTTACTATAGCCAGATTGTCTCCTTCAGGAAGCGGTTGCGTAGACAGAGCACGTGCAAAATCAAAAAGCTCTTCCCAATTATTCGCTTCTATTATTCCAGATTGCTTAAAGGCACCAGAATAAATTTTCGCTACGCCCGCAAGCGATCCTGTGTGGCTTGCGACTGCTGCTATCCCGCGCTCTGTTTTTCCTGATTTAAGAACTATCAATGGTTTTTTCTTCACTGTTTTCTTAGCGATTTTTATAAACTCTTCGCCACTGCTCTTTATCCCCTCGAGGTACATAGCAATAACTTTTGTTTTTTCATCTTCAGCAAAATATTCAAGCAGGTCTGTCTCGTTGATATCTATTGCATTACCATAAGAGACAAATTTTGAGATTCCTATTTTTTCTTCGGACAGCCAGTCCAAAATAGTAGAACCGACTGCGCCTGATTGGGAAATAAAGGTGATTTCGCCTTTCTTCGGCCTTCCGAGCCTTGCTTTAGGTAGGAAGAATGTGTCAACCCCGCTCAAAGTGTCGTATACTCCTATGCAATTCGGGCCAACGACTCTGATTTTTTTGTTTTTAATAATTTTTCTGCACTGCTCCTCAAGCTTTTGACCTTGTTTTCCAATTTCAGAAAATCCGGCCGATATTATCACAACGCATCTTACGCCAGCTTCTGCGCACTCGTCCAAAATTTTTGGTACTGTCTTTGCCGGTGTCACAATAACAGCCAAATCAACTTTTTCAGGAATCTTTTTCACGCTTGGATAAACTTCAATGCCGAGTATCGAATCTGTGTTTGGGTTAACAGGATATATCTTGCCTTGAAAACTGCCACGCACGAAATTTTTCAATATTATGTGCCCGAACTTCGACGGCGTACGGCTAGCACCTATTACAGCAACCGATTGCGGATTAAAAAAGCAGTCCAGTTGTCTCAATATGTCTAATTTTTTTGTCATATGTTTTATTTATCCTCAATGGTTAAAAATTAATTATGGCTCCTGTTAACCATAAAAAGTTTATCACAAAGGATTTAATCAGCATACCAGAAAGTCCTATCTCTGCATTCGCACGAAAGGCGCAAACGTACGAAGACGCTATCAGTCTCGGCCGCGGCGAGCCGGATTTTGACATGGCCGATTTTATGAAAGATGCTATGACTCGCGCAGTGCAAAACAATCAAACGCACTATGCAGCAGCCGGTTCTGTGCCTGGACTGAACGAAGCAATTGCTGATAAACTGAAAAAGAAAAACAGGTTTGTTGTTGATCCGACATTTGGTATAGTTGTTGGTGCAGGCTCTTCGACCGTGCTTCAAGCAATTTTTGGCGCATTGTTTGAACCCAACGAAGAGATAATACTTGTGGACCCGACTTATCTGATGTATATCTCACTCGCACGCTCCATGCACATTAAGCCAAACTTTATACCTGTATATGAAGAAAGCAATTTTGCTCCGTCCGCCGAAGACCTTGCAAAAGCATACACAAAAAAAACCAAAGCCATAGTTATCAACTCTCCTTGCAACCCGACCGGTGGCGTTTTCACAAAGCAACAGTTGGAAGAAATCGCACAGTTTGCAATCGAGAAAGATGTTATTATCATAACCGACGAGATATATGAGGATATCATATACGACAGCGCAAAGCATTATAGCATCGCATCGTTTGACGCGGATATCGCTGCGCGTACAATAACAGTCAACGGCTTTTCAAAGGCATATGCAATGACTGGCTTGCGCGTTGGTTATGCAGCCGGGCCGATCGAACTGATGAAACAGGTGTTCAAGTACAATTATTTCGGCCACATATGCGCGTGCGTTCCTTCGATGTATGCAGCGCTTGAGGGCTTGAAAAATCCGAAAACGAAAAAGTTCATTGCCGACCAGGTGGTCGAATACGACCGCCGCAGGAAGTTTATAGTCAAGCGCCTCAACGAAATCGGGATGCAGACGAAAATGCCACAAGGTGCTTTCTACACATTCCCGCGCTGCGACAGCTTTGATAAAAACTCTTATAATTTTGTTGATAATGTTCTCGAAAAAACGCATGTGATAACCACACCCGGCTCTGCTTTCGGCCCACACGGCGAAGGCTTCATAAGGTTCTCATATGCGACAAAGTACGAGCAGATTGAAGAAGCTATGGACAGGATGCAGAAGTTGTTAAAGAAGTAAACATTTAAATTTACATTACACATAATTCTCTTTTGCAGGAGACTAGGTCGGGGTGGCTAGGCCTCACCTGTATCGGAAAACGGTCTTTATGTCCGAGCCGAAATCCTTTGAGCGGCGTGGGTTTTGTAGATCGACCCAGATTCTGGACTGCGAAGCCTTGTCCCTATTGGCTTGCTTGCCTGCGAATCCCCCAGGACAGGAATGCAGCAAGGGTTAGTAGTCATTCAAGTGCTGTAGGATCAGCGAGGTGGAGAAAGGAATCTGGACAATCGGTTTATAGAAGCCGCGTCAATCTAAGGCCTGTCTCCTGCGCCATTTATCTTTATGAGTGACTTTAGTTATCTTTATAAAATAGCAATTGAAGATTTATTGAAAAGTATGCTCTGGTGTTGGCATGGAAAAAAACGCGATAATTGCAGTGGCCTTGATTTTTTTTCTAGTCTGGGTATCTAGCTTTCCTTCAGGCGACATGGAAACAGAAATCGAAACTGGCATTGAAGCGCCTGGAACTGGATTAGAGCCTGACATTACCACATATGAAACTCCTCCAGCGGCTGTAAAATACGGTTCAGCTGCAATAAAAGTCCCAGCAGTAGACGAAAATGGTAATGGTGTAGTGACTTGGCTTGGAGTTGACTCGACTCCTGGAGAAGGTAGGACATTGGTGAACATAGACCAGTTGCTGTTCTGGGTGGACACGCAATATTCAATACAGACTGCAAAAACTGTTGCAGAGAATTACACGAGTGCGGATTTGTCAGAAGTGGATTTTATTTATTCTATAAATATAGAAGCATCGTTAATCGAAGGTCCGTCTGCTGGAGCCGCGCTCACAGTGGCAACAATAGCTGCGATCCAAAATAAAACAATAAATCCGGATGCCATAATGACTGGCACTATAAACCTTGACGGCACTATTGGGCCTGTAGGCGGCATACTTGCAAAAGCAAAAGCTGCGAAAGACATTGGTGCGACTTTGCTTGTTGTGCCAAAGGGCCAATCAATCCAGACATATTACAAACAAGAACAAACATGTGAACAAATAGGGCCGATAACCTACTGCAATACTGAATACGTGCCAGAAACGAACGATATAGAAGAACAAGTGGATATAGAAGTGGAAGAAGTGTCCAATATAGGCGAAGCATTAAAATATTTCCTAGAATAAAATGTAATTATGCCTAAAAGGAAGAAGAGAACTTCAGTTCTTGATTTGGAATCAAACGAAACAATGAGCCTGATTATTGCAGTCATAGCTACTACGGTTATTTTTGCATACGATTGGAAAGCACCATTATCGACAATAGATGCTCTCCCGCTTTCTTTTTTGGCTGTATTAACTGCTTTTCTTTTTCACGAACTAGCGCATCGTTTTACAGCAAAAAAGCTGAATTGCTCGGCTGTATACAGACTTTGGATACCTGGTGTGATTTTTGGATTGCTGATGATGTTGGTTGGCTTAAAGCTCATAGTTGTCGGCGCAGTTGTAATAGGCACTTACAAATTTGGCAGATGGGGAATGAAATCCAGACGTCCGTCAATCAGAGAAATCGGATTTATTTCAGTTTCCGGCCCACTGACCAATTTGGCATTGGTATTGGTCTTCAAGCTGTTGGCTAATGGTGCGGCATTCGCGGGCTTAGCTCCGACTCTCGGTTATCTTGCAACAATAAACTTATGGATCGCTTTCTTCAACTTGATGCCAATCAAACCTCTTGACGGCAGCAAAGTTTTCTTTTGGAACCCACGAATTTGGCTTTTGCTTGTACTGTTCTCTTTGTCACTTTTTTTGCCGCCACATATATTCGGGCCGCTCTTTGAATCGATGGCATAGAACTTAAATTCTGTAAGAGTAATAACTAAACAAAAGTAGACATCAATTGATGTGACAACTATGCAAATTATCGCTGATTTTCACATACACAGTTACCTTAGTCGTGCGACAAGCAAGAGCATGAACATCGAAGAAATCTCAAGAAACGGCAAGTTAAAGGGTTTAAATCTGGTCGGAACTGGTGACTTTACACATCCTGTATGGCTTGCACAAACAAAAGAAAAACTCGGCGGCAACGAGACAGAAAGCGATTCAGGCATCTTTGAATTCGACGGTATGAATTGGATTCTGACTGGCGAAATCGCGACAATCTATACGCAAGACAACAAAACAAGAAAAATCCATCATGTCATACATGCGCCAAGTATAGAAGTTGTAGAACAGATAAATGAAGCTCTGCAAAAATATGGCAAACTGCAAGCAGACGGAAGGCCCATACTAACAGGGATAACATCTCCTGAATTTGTAGAAACTCTGATGAAAATCTCAACCGACATCTTGGTTTATCCTGCGCACGCTTGGACAAGCTGGTTCGGCGTGATTGGAGAGTTTTCCGGATTTGACAGCTTGGAAGAGTGTTATCAGGAGCAGATAAAACACATACACGCGCTTGAAACAGGCCTGAGCAGCGACCCGCTGATGAATTGGCGCGTCTCAAGCCTCGACAAATTCACTTTGCTCAGCAACTCGGACTCGCACAGCCCGTGGGTGTGGCGGATTGGACGCGAGGCAAATGCTTTCGAGCTCAACAGACTGACATACAAAGCAGTAAACGATGCGATAATAAAAAAAGACTCGAAGCGACTAAAGTTCACGATCGAAGTCGAGCCTTCGTATGGAAAATACCATTTTACCGGTCATCGCAAGTGTGGAATAAACATCCACCCGAAAGAAGCCCTAAAATTCGACAACAAATGCCCGATTTGCGGGCGTAAGCTAACGGTCGGCGTGATGCAGCGCGTAGAAAAACTTGCTGATCGAGCAGAGGGGTTCAAACCATTAAACGCAATACCATTCAAATCCCTGCTGCCGCTTTACGAAATCATATCATCTGCGACCGGAGTGAACCGGCTTTATTCAAAACCAGTTATCGAGCAGCAGGACAGACTCATTGGAAAATTCGGCAACGAGTTCAATATTTTACTCGACGTCCCAAAAGAAGAACTACTCAAAGCGACCAGCGAAAAAATCGCAGACGCTATAATAAAAACAAGAAACGGGAAGGTCAAATACATCCCAGGATACGACGGCGTATATGGCGTGCCTGTTTTCTCGGACGAAGAATACGACAAGCTGAAAAAGAAACAGGTGGCCAAAGCGAAAGAGCAGCGCAGCTTAAAAGATTTTAAATCCAAGTGACAATTGAATTAATACAGACTCTCACGGGCCTGTAGTCTACTGGCAGGATGCCACCCTCACACGGTGGAGAACGTGGTTCAATTCCGCGCAGGCCCACTTTTTCGTGCGTTTTTTAAAATTGAAATACATAATTTATTATATAGTGGTGCTATGAAAAAAAGACTTTTCATATTAGTAGTTTTTATTTCCTCTTTTACACTGATTGCATTGTCGACGTACGTAATTGCTGAACTCTGCTGTTGCCTAAATGCTTGTGATGGGTTCGATTGTGGGTGGTTGAGCAGTTGCTATGGTCCATATGTCGAGTGCCCTGAGCCATATTGTATTAGTGAAACAACGACTACGACATCCTCAACTACAACTACCACGACGACTACAAGTACAACGACGACAACTGTGCCATTAGTATGTCCAAGCTCAGAACACACTACATGCGACAATGCCGCAGAAAGCGAGATAGCATGCGGCGGCAGTTTAAGCGGGTGCTTGTGGAAAACCGATGACAAATTTTACAAAGTAGAAGGAACTGCAGGCAAAGAAGTTACTGTCACATTAACCCATTCTGGAGAAAGTTGTGAACAAAACGACCTTTATGTTTATGAGAGCGCTTGTGGAACGTATATTGGTAGCTCTAGCGGACGGAACGAAGTAGACAGCTGGACGGCTGTGACTGAAACAGATATTATAGTAAAAATATCTGGAGATAGCCGAAATGAAAATTGTCAATGGGTGTTGGAAACAGATTGCGAAGACGTGTGTGAAGAAAGCGGTTCCAAGTGTTCGGGCCCTTTCAATATAGATTGCGATCAATTCATTTCGCACACAGAAAACTGCGGAATGAGAACGGGTGGGAGAGAACACATTGGCGGGTGTTTGTATTCAGATGATTCTAAATTCTATTCAGTCGAGTTTTGGAAAGGAATAGACATTGAAGTGAAATTGACTAATAGAGGTAATGATTGCAAAACTAATTCCCTTCATATTTATGATGGCTGCGACTTGGTCGAAAGTGTCGAAGGGGACGATGATGTCAAGACTTGGGTCGGATCTGTCTCTAGATCGTTTAATATTGAAACAAGCCAACTCAAAGTGGAAGTCCGTAGCAATAGCGAAAATAAAAACTGTTTATGGGAATTGGATATAATCGAGGTTGGTGATTGTGAAGGCCCATGTGTGGACAGGGATGGCACTGACTGCAGCCCATACAGATGTATTGGTGGTTCTTGCTCATTGGATATATGCCGTAAAGGGTGTGGGAGTGCTGAATGCGACTCTGATAATCCTTGCGAAGAGGGCTGGCACTGCAGCTCTGGTTGTGAATGCGTAGAAGGTATAAGCAGGACTATATCGATGCAGCAAGGTTGGAATTTGATTTCATCTCCTTTTGAAGAGTTTGAAATCGATACTGATTGTGAGCTCGATGCGAGTATATTTGGTTATAATACAACCGACAAAAATTACGAAGTTGTTTCTTCATTGGACGATATGGTAGGAGGATATGGATACTGGGTAAAGGTTAAAGAAAATTGTGAAATAGCCTTTGTTGGACTTCAATTAGTTACGTATGTAGATTTAGACGCAGGCTGGAATATGATTGGAACTGTAAACAATGAAGAAATAGAACTAGATAATATAAAGGGTGATTGTGTTATTACGGCGAGCCTCTACAAATATGATACAAATAGTGAAAATTATGCTGTAGCAACTTCGCTAAGCCCCGGCATAGGCTACTGGATAAAAGTGAATGATGATTGTACTATAGAGACCGATTAAGAAATTAAAAGAACCTGACCACGTTTTATCTGTAACAACAAAGTCCATTTCTACAATCTCTATCTGATTTATCAGGAGGTGGTGATGGGCAATCATTATCAGAGCTACAGGAGCTGCCAGTTACACACTCCCAATCACTGGTAGTTTCTCCACCGGCAAATTCGGTCTTCAAAACTTTAATTTTTGTTGAAGCATCTATGAAATAGCCGTATTCCAGATTTACTGTAACTGCATAATCTTTTGTGTTGCCTAGGCCCGCTCTCGAAGGTATTGTTGCTGTGCAGAAAAGCGTTCTTGAAGTGCCGCGTGTCAGCCTAAGCTCGCCTGACTTCTTACTGCCGAGAGTGTTCGAGCAGTCCAAATCAAGACCTGTGTCTATGTCAACATCCACATAATAAAGATCCTTGCTGGCCAATGTGGAATCGTCGTTTGGCTGGCCTGGATAATCTTCAGAAGGCCTGAACGGGTTGCCGTTACCGACATTGGTTATTATTAATTGTACGGAGAATGTATCCTCGTCCTTATACACAACCAACGGCCTGTTGCCTACGTTAACGCTCGCAGAAATCGGAGCCGCAGTCACGCTACTTTGGGTAACGCCTGTCGAGTCTTTTGCCTCCTCAAAATCTTGAGATGGAAGCGACTTTATATAATCATAAGACATGAAGCGCAAAGTGGCAAGAGCAGAAGTAGTGTATTTGTAATAGGTCCGTATGTTCGCTGTATATATGTTGTCAACCCTCATATCATAAGGCGATTCCAAATTCCAGCTGAACTCAAAGCTCTCTCCCGGCAGATCCAAGGCTGTGTCTGCTTTTCTTAGAATGTTCAACGGTTGCGGATTGTCGCCAGCCAGAAGATCCCATTCATCCAAATTCAAGCCGAACAGCTGCACCTCCACATCATCAGCATCGTTCTCGCCCACGTTTTCAATAAGTGCCGTGAGCGTTATCTCTTCACCTGAGCGCACCTCTTCAAAGTCCGGTGAGAAACTTTTTACAGAAAGTCCCCTTCCCTCTTTGAGTGTGGGCGTCTGGCCTATACATCCAGAAATAAACACCATTCCCAACAACAAAAGAGGCAAAATGTTCTTTTTCATCCTATCCCTCATAATTAATTTTGTATTTAATTAATTTAAGATTGTTTCTATGTCTCCTCATTCAAGCGGCTGTACCTCTATCTGTTCTGTCAGCGTGTATCTGTACGTGTATGAAAAATCTGCCCAGATTGTTGCGAGGAGTTCTGGTTCGACAAAGTCATAAGACTGGAAGTTGCATCTCAGCTCACCGGGCACTTCGGCGGTTTTGTTCAAATACATATACTCTGGGTCTGCACCCGGACAATCGCCTTCACCACCAACACAGAAATCGCACGGGAGCATAGTCACTTCGCTTTGCGCGCGCCTCAATGAGTTTTTAAAATCCAGTTTTATGTCACCTAGTTTTATTGTCGGCGCGTTGTCTTTCAGGCCCGAACTTGCAACATCTGTTAGCACCATCTCTACTTTGAACGGCTGAGTTTTAACACCCCAATAGTCCTTCACAACCTTTCCATCTTCCTTATGCTCGCCGCGCTCAGGTGTTTTGAACTCCAGTTTTATCGGGCCATAAGTTGGGGTGCTCTGTGAGAATTTTGATGATGGTGTCCTTATGGTTTCGCCGTCTATAATCGGCAAGTCCATCTTCCTAAATCCGCTGTAATCATATTCCACGTAATATCTTATTGTAAAGGTCGTTGGGTTTTCTATGTTGCTGGGCGTTCCCAATCTCAAATCAATCTTACGTATGTCAAACGGTACTATCTCACCAAAATCGTTTTCTTCATCAAAAATACATGTGTCACCATTTTCAGGCTCAGTGAGCATTCCCATACAGCTCAAGTCCAATATCTCAAATCCAGGATGATCAAAGAATCTGACTTTAACTCTTGGGATTGGTTCCTCGCCGTTGTTTTGGACAAGGAATTCAATGACAACCTCGCTGTTTGCATATGGCATAAGGTTAGAAACATAATACTCTTCGATCGTTACTATATCGTTTTTATACTGCGTTGATGTGGACGTCTGATCAACACATCCTGAAATGAAAACAGATGTGATTACAGTTATGCAAAGTAATAACAAAAATGTTTTTCTCATTGAATAACTTTTAAACTTGAACAGATATTAATTTTACAATGAAGCCCAAGCTTACAAAAGATCTAATCGATTATTTTCTAGCGCCTAAACAGACAGGATACGATGTGCCAAAAACTCTGCTATACTCGCTCGTTCTTGTAGCTGCTGCTTATGCGATATACGAAGCGCTGAAAAAACTTAATATAAAGATCGACAAACGACTAGCGGTTGCAGTGTCGCCGTATATTATTTTTGGTAGTGCGCTCCGGGTCTTGCAGGACGCAGCAGTGATCGACTCGTATTTTTTCATGACACCTGGGATATATGTGCTTGTCTTTGGGGCAACATTTTGCGCTTTGTTGGTTTCGATTGCTCTGCAGAAAAAGTTCGGTGTGCCTTATTACAAAACCGCTTTTATTTTCGGTCTTTTGCTGTTGCCGTTCACACTGACGCAACTTGATTTTTCAAATTTTTATGGTGCTGGTCTTGTCATTCTTTTTTTCCTCCCATGGATTTTTGTTTTCAAAATTGTAAAACGAAAATGGTCTGCAGAAAACAAAATAGTCGCAGGTTTGCATATATTCGATGCGACCACAACAGCTGTGGCTCTTAACTTCTTCGGCTATTACGAGCAGCACATACTGCCTACCATTTTCATAGGCATGTTCGGACCGTTTTCTTTTGTGGCTCTAAAAGCGGTGGCGGTGGTTGTTGTGTTGGTCCTGATTGACAGGGTGTCAGACGACAAGAAGTTCAACAATTATCTCAAGCTTATTATAGGAATTCTTGGAGCAGCAACAGGGTCTAGGGATTTTATAACTTTGCTGGCAGGAATCTGAGCGCGCTATTCGTAGTATTCAACTGTAAGCAGTGCCTCTGACACACTATAAATCGCATTCTCTTCGAACATGAACGTGATTGTGTTTGAGCCTTCGTTTAGATATAACGGATTGCCAAACATGTCTTCATTGAGAGATTCATCGAAGAACCTGAGCGGCGGTATGTCCCAGTATACAATCTGGTTGTTTACCTTTATCATCATCTCTGGTATAGGCGAATTATAACCTTTAACGCGGAAATAAAGATTGAATTGTTTGAAATTGTCGACCTCATCATCTGTCATAGATATAGTGAAGTTCTGGGCAAACGCGCCCTCATAGTCAAGATTGAATTCGGCCGCCTGTACTCTGTATATTGTGCTTGTCCAAAACATCCAGCCAGGCGATCCGGCCTTTATTGTAACTACGTTCGTTTTCTCTATCAGGTCTTTTTCTATAGGAATAAAAATCTCGCCTGCGCTGACCTTTTTATTGTAAATCTCATTGTCATTAACCGAGACTTTAAGATTGCCGGCTTCATTTGTACTCTCTATGATGAGATGGACGCTGCCGCCTGTGGTTATGGAAAGCTTTTCTTCTGTCAACAGCCCTGTGAGCATTATCGAACGCTGGGACAGATATCCAGTAGAAACACGGACGTTTTCCCTAGAATCCAACACGTCTGTGCCTTGCGCGTATTTGACTGAGAATTCTGATGGAAATTCTTCAGATGAGACAAGCCTTGTTGTGCTTTCTTCCCTTTCTTCCACAACATCTACAGACACAGAGAACGTGTCTGTGCCTCCTTCGCCATCAACTGTCACGCGGCCCCCATAAAGGTCCAATGACGCGTTGCTCGGCACTTTCACCGTGGCCCTGACAGTCGTGACCTCGTCCCTTTCTACGTCAAAATCGTTTTTATTGAAGGTTACCCAATCGGCTATCTCTCCTGACGCAGTTATATTAATGGAGGTCAGACTTGTGCTGCTCCTGACTGTAAAGTCGAAAGTAGTTGTCTCGCCTTGCGCAACATCTATTTCAAAATGGGATTTTTCCACAACAGGCGGACCTTCACCAGGTGTTGTCCAAGCAAAGGCCAGTATGAAAATAAAAAGAACTCCAGCTAGCAGAATAAACGCGAATTCGTCTATCTTTGGTACGTCAGGCACAAAAACACCAGATTCTTATCAAACTCTAATTTTTAATTGTTTTTTGAAGAAATTAAAATGTTGTATTTCCGACTTTCAATCGCATCGGATTATCTTCTTTCTTGCCTTTTCAGGTTGGTGACATAGCCAGCAATTATGTTCCTCATTTTTTTCGATTTTATATCTATGAGTTCTTTTATTACTTCCTTGTTTTTCGAGTAATCCTCAGTGAACCTCTCTCTGTTGTTTTCAAAGAGCTTTCTCCCAATTCGTTTGACAAAAGTGGTTTTTATGTTTCCCATATGATCACTCGTTCATTCATCAAGGTGTAATTCTCTGTACAAGGTAATAAGTCACATCTGATTCTTTGTCAGCTACTGCCCAAAGCATGGTCGCGCGTATGTTATGAGCCAGACGCACAGCACGTGAAAGCTCCGGCAAAGAAAACGCAGTCTCTTCAGCAACCGCATGCACAATCCATTTTGTGTGCTCTCGGGATGTCTTTGGGCCACGCTTCAGCTTCACGCCACGGTCGTAAACACGAAAATGAGTTCCGAATTTGAATCCGGTCTTGACAAGATAGCCTCGCTCGCGCAAATCTCGGTAGACTGCGTATTGGGCTTGGAAATGCTGAATGGCATCAACAGCAAATTTCACCAAATCTTTGAATTTGACTGTCTTCTTCCGGGTCTTCTTTTTAACAAAAACTTTTATCTTGCCTCTTTCCAGCAGATAAAGGGCCTCAAGAAGTTCAAGCTCAAGTCTGCTCGGCTTTGTTTCAGGTAGCGGCTTACCATAACCAGATTCATCGTATAGACTAACGGCTGACTTTTCCCATATAACCACTCTGTTTTCCAACAGTTCACCTTCCAATTTCTTCTTCGTTTCACCCATTACTCTGCACCTTTTCCTAACTTTTTATTACATTTTTGAATCATAAATTGATTATAAAGAATTTAAAAGCAGCCTAAGAGTAACAGAATGGGACAGGTGGGATTTGAACCCACGACACATCGGTCTTCAGCCGATTGCTCTCCCAGGCTGAGCTACTGTCCCGACAATTGGCTCCTATTCAATTTAATCCATTTTTCTTGTTTTTAAATATTACCTTCAGAAAATTATTTTCCGAGCCTATATTTTATCCCTTCTCTGACAATGAACAGAAAGATTCCACCGACAATGCGCACACCACGTTTGACTTCGCTTTTATGATTGTAAGTTACTTTGACAGGGACTTGTCCTATTTTCAGATTGTTCTTTACAGCGCGTGAGAGGATCGCATTTTCAATTATATAACCTCCGTACAGAGCGCTTTTGAGTATCTTTGCTGCGTCTTTACTCATTGACATAAAACCGCAGTTCGTGTCTTTCAGGTTTGTTCCAAACAGAACATTGAAAGAAGTGCACCATACAAAATTTCCGAGCCTATGCCTAAACGGTACAGTCGACCAGTCTCTAAATCCCATTACTAAATCTGCATCTTTGTTTTTTAATGGTTCCAGCAATGCGGCAGCATCTTCAGGGTCGTATTGCATGTCAGCATCAATAAATATGAAGTTCTCCACATCCGGCATTTTTTCAAAAACATAATTTATACCGGCTTTGATTGCTTCTCCTTTCCCTGTTGTAGAGCCTTGCTGGATTGCAACAGCTCCGCTCTTTTTTGCCAATTCAAAAGTCTTGTCAGTCGAATTGTCATCAATCACTATTGGAAGGAACCCAGTTCTTTTGACTTTTGTAACAACTTCGCTTATTGTTTTCTCTTCGTTGTATGCTGGTATCAATGCGCAATTTTTCATAAAAGCTTATTGATGGGTTAATCTCTTAAATGTTGGTTCAGGTCGCGTTCAGCTAGCTCTTATGGAAGGAATTCTTTGTTTTTGATTTTCTGCGGAAGATATTTTTCAGTCATGAACCTCA